>NZ_RAWG01000610.1 GCF_003611735.1 Corallococcus sicarius
CCCCACCCCCGCACTGCCCAAGCCGCCACGCTTCCACCCCCTTCAAAACCGCGTCTCCACTTCCAGCGCGAACAGGTGCCGGGGCGCATCCGGCGGCGTCCGGGCACCGCGCGCGTCCTTCAGGTCGAGCACCCACGCGTACCGGGCCCGCGTCGTCACCGCGTCCCCCGCCGACCAGCTCGCATCGAGCGAGGCCCGGAAGGACTGCTCCAGACGGTGGCGCGTCGCCAGGTCCTCGTCCTTCCACACCGCCCGCCCCCGCAGCCGCACCGCCTCACACGGCCGCACCTGCGTCTCCACCACCGCCTGCGCGTCCTCGCGCACGCCCGCGTTCACCGGATCATCCACCCGCGCATGCGCGTACTGCGCCGCCACGGAGACGGCGTCATGCAGCTCCACCTTCACGCGGGCCGTCACGCGCAACCGTGAGCCCGCGCAGGGCTCCTCCCCCGTCACGTCGAAGCAGTCCCCCGCCACGCCGACGTCCTTGTCCCGGTACTCGCCCCACAGCGAAGGCTGGAACAACGCATGCGCCCGCCAGTCCACCCGCGCCGAGCCGCGCAGGTGCACCGTGCCCGCGCTGCCCACGGCCGCGCCGTCGGAGGGCAGCGTCCACGCGTCCACCTCACCGCGCAGCCGCCACGCGTCCTCCAGCCGGTGCAGGTAGCGCACGCGCGCGCCCACCTCGTTCCGGGCCCGCGAGCCCTCCAGCTCATCCGGCCCGGACATCGCCCCCGTGTAGGGATTGGCGAAGCCGCGTCCATAGGCTCGCAGCGACACCTCCAGCTCCTTCGACGGATCCGCCACCACCGTGCGCTGGAGCACCGCGAACCCACCGCCTCCGCCGGGCGCCACATCGAAGCTGCGCGCCGCCTCCACGAAGAGGTCCACCGGGCCCAGGCCCCACGCCGCGTCGAGCCCCACCGCGCCGAAGCCTCCGCCCGCCGGGTAGCCCGCGGTGGAGCGGAAATCGAGCGCCGCGCCCTCCACGCTCCACACCGGCCGCGCGCCCCAGGCCGTCGCCCCCAGCTGCTTCCGTGGAGTCCAGGCGAGCGTCGCGTGGCCTCCACCCGCCCACTCGTGGAACACCCCGGGCAGCGAGCGCGACACCACGCGCCCCACCGGCGCACCCTTCCCTCCCAGCCACACCGCGGGCGCCCGACACCCGTCCCGTGCGCCCTCACACGAGGTGCGCTCCACCAGCGCATGCGAGAGGAGCGAGCGCGACTGGTACGAACCGAAGCCCGTCACCGACACCTCCGCGTCCGTCCCCACCGGTCCGCGCACCGTGCCCACCACGCCCCGGAAGCCCTCGTCCCACTGGAAGTCCGGCGTCACCTCCGCCTCGCGCTCCTCGGGCGCGCAGGCCCCTTCCCCAAGGAAGCACCACCGCTCCACGTTCCCGGGAGCGCGCACGACGTCGTCGGGCAGGAAGCCCTCCGGCGTGGGCAGCCCCGTCGTGTCCAGCGTGAGCCGCTGGCCGAAGCCCAGCCGGTAGGAGCCCACCAGCACCGACGCCCGCGCGCCCGTCCACTGCCCGTGGAACTTGGGCACGACCACCGACACCCCGGGCGCCTCCGCCACGAGCGTCCGTGGGCGCGCATCCCGGTGCACCGCGCCCAGCCGCCGCCGCGTCAGCGACG
>NZ_RAWG01000611.1 GCF_003611735.1 Corallococcus sicarius
CGGCAGCACCTTCACCGTGCGCCTCCCCGCGCTGGAGGAGCAGGCCCCGGCATCCCCGCCCACGCCCGGACCGGGGCCCCTGGTGCCGACGGAGCCCACGTCCCTGAGCGCCCGCGTGCTCATCGTGGACGACAACCGGGACGCGGCGGACGTGCTCGCGGAGTCGCTCGCGTTCCTCGGCTGCGAGACGCGCGTGGCCTACGACGGGCCCACCGGCCTGGAGGCCGCGAAGGGCTTCCTGCCGGAGATCGCCCTGCTGGACATCGGCCTGCCGGTGATGGACGGCTATGAGCTGGCGCGGCTCCTGCGCCAGCAGGAGGAGCCCCGCGCGATGAAGCTGGTCGCGGTGACGGGCTATGGCCAGGAGTCGGACCGGCTGCGCTCCAGGGCCGCGGGCTTCGACGCGCACCTGGTGAAGCCGCTGCACTTCGAGACGCTGGAGACGCTGCTCAAGACGCTCACCGGCACCTGAGCCCCTGGGCCCCTGAGCCGGGGCCGCCTCCCATGCGACCGGGCTGACGGGCGTCCGCCACGGGACGTCCCCTGGCGGGAAGGCGGGCGAAGGAGGGGGGGAGGGCCTTATGCTCCGGCCCGACATGCCTACTGCTTCCAAGCCCCCCGCCAACGTCGCGGAAGGCGGCCTCTTCTGCGAGCTGTACTGGGGGACCTCCCTGGCCGAGGCCTGGAGCTACGGGCCGGAGCTGGCCCAGGTCCACGCCGCGCAAGACGAGACGGCCCCCCTGCCCCTCTACGGCTTCACGCTGCCGGAGGAGCCCTTCCTCCTGGCCGAGCGCACCCCGAAGGGCTGGCGCATCCACGTGCCGCCGTCGGCCCGCGTGGAGAGGAGCCTCAAGGGGGACCTCTTCCACCCCGTGGCCCCGGAGGAGCTGTTGACCGGCGCACCGGGCCGCACGTCGCTGGAGCTGGGCGAGGGCATGACGCTGCGCCTCGTGGAGGGGGAGCTGCGGCTGCTCCTGCAGCCCTCGGTGGTGAAGGAGCGCGCGGCCCGCTTCGGCGTGCGCGACGTGGCGTGGATCATCACCGTGGCCGTCCTCTTCCTGAGCGCCCCCGTCGCCTTCCTCACCATGGGGCCGGACCCGGCGCGCATGGCCGCGAACAACGCGCGCGCGATCCAGGCCGCCCACGACAAGGAGGAGGCGCGGCGCAAGGCGCTCGGGTTGGATCAACCGATGCGCCCCCTGTCGGACCAGGAGAAGGCCACGCGCCAGCAGGACGGCGGCGCGCGCGTCAACGTCCCGGCGAGCTTCGGCGTGCGCTAGGGCGCCAGGGCCGTGTCACGGCCCCAGGCCCACCCAGACCTCGCCGTCCTCGAAGAACTCCTTCTTCCAGATGGGCACGTCCTGCTTGAGCCGCTCGATGGCGTGCTCACAGCCGCGGAAGGCCTCCTGGCGGTGCGCGGCGGACGCGGCGATGACGACCGCCAGCTCCCCCGGAAGCAGCGTGCCCACGCGGTGCATGATGGCCAGCCGCGTGCCCGGCCACCGGGACGCCACTTCCTGGCCAATCTCCGCGAGCTTCGCCTCCGCCATGGGCGCGTAGGCCTCGTACTCCAGCCGCAGCACGCGCCGGCCCTTCGTCTGGTTGCGCACCGCGCCGGAGAACGTGACGAGCC
>NZ_RAWG01000612.1 GCF_003611735.1 Corallococcus sicarius
GGCTTTCCGGGCACCGCAGCCTGTCCGGGGGCCGGAGCGGGCGTGTCGCGGTGGGTCACGTAATAGAGGCGTCCGAAGGCCAGCAGCGCTACTAGCATCAAGAGGAGCGTATGGGGCGGGAAGCGGCGCACGAGCAAACTCCTTGATTCCAACCGGGACCGGGGGTTATCAGCGCCCGCGAGTTCCATCCGCAAAATAGACGGAGGCGTGCGTGGCTGAGACTTTCGACGTGGTGATCATCGGCTCGGGTCCTGGCGGCTATGTGGGCGCCATCCGCGCGGCCCAGCTTGGGCTGAAGACGGCCATCATCGAGAAGGACAAGCGCCTGGGCGGCACCTGTCTGCATCGCGGATGCATCCCCACCAAGTCGCTCCTGTGGACGGCGTCGCTCTTCCACCACATCAAGGAAGCGGCGGACTTCGGCATCGACACGGCCAACCCCACCGTCAACTGGGCCAACGCCCAGAAGCACAAGGACAAGGTCGTCACCAAGGGTGCCAACGGCATCGACTTCCTGATGAAGAAGAACAAGATCACGGTCGTGAAGGGCCATGGTCGCATCAGCGGGAAGGGCAAGGTGGAGGTGACGGCGGAGGACGGCTCCAAGCAGACCCTGGAGACGAAGAACATCATCATCGCCACGGGCTCCGTGCCCAAGTCCCTGCCGAACGTGCAGGTGGACCACAAGCGGGTGATGAACAGTGACTCCATCCTGACCATCGACCGCATCCCCAAGAGCATCATCGTCCTGGGCGCGGGCGCGGTGGGCTGCGAGTTCGCCTCCGTGTTCAACCACGTGGGCAGCAAGACGGCCATCGTGGAGTACATGCCGGCGCTCCTGCCCATCGAGGACGCGGACATCTCCAAGGAGCTGGACAAGATCTTCCGCCGCCGCGGCATCGACGTGCACGTGGGCGCCAAGGTGGAGAAGGTGGAGCACACGGCGGACGGCGTGCGCGTCACCATGACCGTGGGCAGCGAGACGAAGACGCTGGAGGCGGAGATCCTCCTGTCGGCGGTGGGCCGCTCGCCCGTCACCGAGGACGTGGGCCTCAACAAGACGTCCATCCAGACCGACCGCGGCTTCGTCAAGGTGGACGCGCAGTGCCGCACCACCGAGCCCAACGTCTACGCCATCGGTGACGTCATCCCCACGCCGATGCTCGCGCACATGGCCAGCGCCGAGTGCGTGATGGTGGTGGAGCACATCGCCGGGAAGAACCCCGCGCCCATCAACTACGACCTGACCCCGTCGGCCACGTACTGCTACCCCGAGGTGGCGTCGGTGGGCCTCACGGAGAAGAAGGCCAAGGAGCGCGGCTACGACGTGAAGGTGGGCATCGCCCCCTTCGGCGCCGTCACCAAGTCGGCCATCTCCAACGAGTCCATCGGCCTCATCAAGATCGTCTCCGACAAGAAGTACGACGAGGTGCTGGGCATCCACATCATCGGGCCCCACGCGACGGAGCTGCTCGCGGAGGCGTGCGTCTCCATGAAGCTGGAGATCACCACCGAGGAGCTGGCCCACACCATCCACGCCCACCCGACGCTCTCGGAGATCATGCACGAGGGCGCCGAGGCCACGCTGGGCCACCCGCTGCACTTCTAGCGGGAGCGGCGCTCGCGGC
>NZ_RAWG01000613.1 GCF_003611735.1 Corallococcus sicarius
ACTCCAAAGAGCTTGCGAGGCTCAAGGCACTTCGGGCCGCTCCGAAGCACGAATGGCGCCGAACGCGAACTCCGCGGCCCACACATAAAGAGCTGTGACTAGGAGAGCAGCGTGCGTGGAAGATCAGGGTCGGCTCCACCTGGAGGAAGCCCTCGTCCGTGCCGACGCTCGCGCGCGGCAGGAAGGACAATGTCGTCGCCTCCACGCGCAGCAGGTTGCGCCAGGCCTCGTCCCGTGGGCGCCGTTCCTCCTCCACGGGCGGCACCTCCGGGGCGTCCTCGGCCCATGCGGCGACCGGCAACAGCAGCCACAGCCAGACAGCCCCACTTCGCGTCATTCGCATCCACGCCCCCTGGGAGTGACTCCTCCGAGGAGAGCAAAGGACACACGTCTGACATTCGGCCCGGCACCCGCAGGCCCCGCGCTGCTACACAGGGGGGAAGGTCGGCTGCGTCGAGCCGGCGACTGTTAATGCCGTGACAGGCGCAAGGTGTCGTAGCTCGGCGTAACAGGTCCTCCGGAGTTCGGCGAACCCGGTCGGGGTGAGTTCGGCCAAACCGGTCCGCACCGGTTCGGCCAAACCGGTCCCCTCGGGTGTCCCGCCGACAGGCCACGCTGCCTTCCCATGGAAAGGGAAGTGGCGTGAGTAACCGGAGAGTGGAGATGGACCGGCTGCAGGAATTGGTGCGGTTGCTCCGCCTGGGCACGCCCGCGCGGCAAGTGGCCCGGGTGCTGCGCATGGGTGTGGATGTGGAGCGCAGCTACCGGCGCGTGCTGGAGGCGGGCGAGGCGCTGGTGGAACTGGACCTGCGGGGTCCCCGTGGCCACAGGCACGGCCTAGACGACATCACGACTCCTGAGCAATGGTCAGCCCAATGGGGCTGCGCTTGTTGTGCAACCCCGCAGGCGTGGCCCTCTTGCTCGTTACCCGGCATGCGTCATCCGCGCGCATCCGAATCGTGGGATGACGCTGTCGTGAACCTGCCGCTGTGGACACGCAGCGGCTCATTCCAAAGTGCGGTACTTCACAGCGAACTCCATGTCCTTGAGGATCCATTGCGTCCTATCAGCAGGAGCCTTGATCGGGATGGACTTCAACCTGGGCAGATCCTTCCTGGTCGCAATTCTCCGGAAGCAGCTAGCGGCAATCTGGAGCGCGTCGAGATCTCCTCGCTGCGCAAGCCAAGTCAATACCACTCTCAAGGCCGCTTCAGGTGGGTCCCCTCGAACACTGAATTTCTCAATCCAACCTTCCATACGCCAAAAGTCTTTCTCGCCCACGATTTGGTCGAGTTGCTCACTAAGCGTGCGGTCATCTGGGAAGAAGCTGCGCTGCATCTCAGCATCGAGTCTCCCAGCCAAGTGCTTGCGGCTCCATGCCTGGAGACCAAGCTGCTTGCATCGATCTGCGAGTTCATACAGATCTATCGGAGCCAGATAGTCTAGATAAGGCACGAGACGTTCAAGTTGCTCGCGGCCTAACGGGACTGCGGAGCCTGTCAACGTGAATGAGACAGTGGATTCGAGAGATTACTGCGCAGCCTGATGTGAAGAGGCAAGCCGCGCGGGGTTGTTGATCCAGACGGCGTTCGGAAGGGCCTGCGGCTTCGGTGGGCCGTGGG
>NZ_RAWG01000614.1 GCF_003611735.1 Corallococcus sicarius
CCACCGAGGAGAAGCTCGCCGAAGTCTTCGCCCTCGTCCTGCGTCGCGAGCAGGTCAGCATCCACGACGACTTCTTCGCCCTCGGCGGCCACTCGCTCCTGGCCACGCAGCTCGTCTCGCGCGTGCGCGCCACCTTCCAGCGCGAGCTGCCCCTGCGAGCCCTCTTCGAGGCGCCCACCGTGGCCACCCTCGCGCAGCACATCAACGCCGTGCAGACCACCACCGCTTCGGCTCCGAAGAAGCTGATCGCGGTGCGAGCGCCCACGGCCCCGCTGTCCTTCGCGCAGCAGCGCCTCTGGCTGTTGGATCAGCTCCAGCCCGGAGACGCGTCCTACAACCTGCCCGCAGCGCTCCAACTCACCGGGCACCTGAATGTCGAAGCCCTGCGCCGCGCCTTCGAGGCCCTCGTCCAGCGCCACGAGGCCCTGCGCACCACCTTCCACGAGCACCTGGGCCAGCCCACGCAAATCATCCACGCCCCAGGGGGCTGGACGCTGCCCGTCATCGACCTCTCCGCCCTGCCCCATGCACAGCGGGAAGAAGAAGCCCGAGGCTTCGCGAACCAGGAGGCGCAGCGCCCCTTCGACCTGAAAACGGGCCCACTGCTGCGCAGCACGCTGGTACGGCTGAGCGAGGAGGAACACCTGCTGCTGGTGACGATGCACCACGTCGTCTCCGACGGCTGGTCCATGGGCGTCCTCGTCCGCGAGCTGGCCGCCTTCTACGCGGCGTTCAGCACGGGCAGCACGCCGGCCCTCCCGTCCCTCCCCGTGCAGTACGCGGACTTCGCGACGTGGCAGCGCGAATGGCTCCGGGGCGAAGCCCTGGACGCGGAGATTGGCTACTGGAAGGAGAAGCTCACGGGAGCACCCGCCGCGCTGGAACTGCCCACCGACCATCCGCGCCCTCCCGCGCAGTCGCACCGCGGTGCCACGGTGGACGTACAGATTCCCGCGAACGTGTCCGACGCCCTCACGGCCCTGGCGAAGCAGGAGGGCTCGACGCCCTTCATGACGCTGCTCGCGGCCTTCCAGGTGCTCCTGGCGCGCTACTCCGCCCAGGATGACATCAGCGTGGGTTCCCCCATCGCGGGACGCACCCAGGAAGAGACGGAAGGCCTCATCGGCTTCTTCGTCAATACGCTGGTGTTGCGTGCTCACCTGAAGCCTCACGCGACATTCCGGGAGTTGTTGGCCCAGGTCCGAGGCACCACGCTCGCGGCCTATGAGCACCAGCACCTGCCCTTCGAGAAGCTCGTCGAAGCGCTCCAGCCCACGCGCGACCTGAGCCGTGGCCCGCTCTTCCAGGCCATGTTCAGCTTGCAGAACACGCCCGCCGAAGCGCTGCGGGTGCCGGGCCTGTCGTTCCAGCCGCTGCCGCTGGAGGTCCACTTCGCCAAGTTCGACCTCACCCTGGCGCTGCGGGAGTCCCCCGCGGGTCTGGTCGGCGTCTTCGAGTACGCGACGGACCTCTTCGAGGCCTCGACCATTCAGCGCATGGCCGGCCACCTGGGCGTGTTGCTGGAGGCCATCGCCACGAAGCCGGACACCCGGCTCGCGGACCTGCCGCTGCTCACCGACGCGGAACGCCAGCGACTCCTCGTCGAATGGAATCCGC
>NZ_RAWG01000615.1 GCF_003611735.1 Corallococcus sicarius
GCCTCACCCCCTTCGAGGTGGGCGCGCCGCTGCCGCCCGCCTGGCGCGAGGCCTTCCGGGAGCAGTTCCTCCCGCTCCGGGACGACGCGTTGGCGGCGGCCATCGTGCGCGGCACGCACCTGGACCTCGCCGGCATGGGGGCGGCGCTGTCCCGGCGGGACGTCCACATCGCCGCGCTGGAGCGGTTCCTGACGGGCTGGGACGCGTGGCTGGTGCCGGTGACGCCCACGCCCGCCATTCCGCACACGCCGTTCGGTGGGCCGGTGGAGGTGGACGGCGTTCCGCGCAGCTACCTGGAGGCGCTGGGCCCGATCACCAGCCTGTTCAACGCCACGGGGAACCCCGTCGTGGTGTTCCCCCTCGGGCGCACCGACGCGGGCCTGCCGGTGGGCGTGCAGCTCGTGGGGCGGCGGTGGGCGGACGGGGCGCTGCTCGACGTGGCGGAGGCGCTCCTGCCCTTCGGCGGCGGCGTGCGGTGGCCCGCGGCGTTCACGCCCTAATAGACGCGCAGCAGGCGCGAGCGGCATTCGAAGTGCGGGTTGCGCACGTCGATGACGTACACGTCGCCGGTGGTCTCCTCGAAGCCGCCCGCGAGGACGCCCACCGCGGCGGCGGCGGCGAGGTACGCGGTGTCCGTGCCCTTCATGTCGCTGAGCTTCCGCACGTAGACGACGCGGCCCTCCACGGACCACAGGGTGCGGATGCCGTCGGTGTGCACGCCCATGGCGTCGGGGGGCGGCGGAGGGGACTTCGCCAGCGCGGGAGGCACGGACAGGAGCACGTAGTCGTCGTAGGCGGGGTTGCCGCTGCGGGAGATGAGCTTCACCTCGCGCAGCGTGCCGTCCGGCCCCTGGAGCAGCTCCAGCGTGACGACGAGCTTCATCGTGCTGACGCCGTGGGCGAAGTCCTGGAGCTCCTCGCCGGCCTGGGCCTGGGCGCGCAGGCGGTTGAACTCGGGGTTGTTGCGGACGCGCTCCGCGACTCTTTCCCCCGGCTTGGGTGCGAGGCCCGACGCGATGCTCCCTCCGGGGGAGCCCGTGGCGCCAAACCGCCGGGCCTTGTCCGCCCACGAGTACAGCATCTGCTTGGGCAGGCTGGGCATGTCGAAGAGCGGCGGTGCGTCCATCTGCTGCTCCAGCTTCGCGCGCAGCTTGCTGAAGTACGGATGGATGCGGCCGGTCTCCACGCGGTCGCGGGCCCGGCGGTCATCGACGAAGCCCTGCACCCGCTGCGACACGCGCGCGTGCTCGTCGGCGGCGAGGGCTTCGGGGGACAGGCTCGGGTCTCCGGGCCGCAGCGTGCGGCCTCCTCCCCGGGACGACTCCGGCGTCGTGATGATGACCCCGCCGCTCGAACCCGGAGGCGGCAGCAGGTTCGGGGGCAGGGTGCCGGGAGTCGGAGGCGCACGGGGCGCGTCCAGCACCGGACGGTCCGGCTCCTGCCCGGCAACGGCGGGCGGAGGCTCGGGAGGCGCGGGAGGCGCGGGAGGAGGCTCGGGCTCACCGGGGGCCACGTCGGGCGTCGCGGGTTCTTTCGCTTCGGGCTCGCGGAGCGCAGCGGCCGGTGGCGTCCGGGTCGCCACCCCGGCGGGGGACCGGGGAGGCGTCCTTG
>NZ_RAWG01000616.1 GCF_003611735.1 Corallococcus sicarius
CCACCACCGCCACCACCACCGCCGCCGCCTGCGCCGGGCTCGCCCTCGTCCTGATCCTCGCGGTGGATGAACATCACCACGTCGGCGTCCTGTTCGATGGAGCCGGACTCACGCAGGTCCGACAGCATGGGCTTGCCGCCCTTGCGCTCCTCCACCTTACGGTTGAGCTGGCTGAGAGCGATGATGGGCACCGACAGCTCCTTGGCCAGCTGCTTGAGCGCGCGCGAGATTTCAGCGACTTCCAACTGGCGGCTCTCCACCTTGCCCTTCTGGTGCATGAGCTGGAGGTAGTCGATGACGAGCAGCGACAGGCGCGGGTCCTTCTGCTTCACGCGCCGCGCCTTGGCGCGCAGGTCGAACGGGGACAGGCCGCCGGAGTCGTCGATGTAGATGGGCGCGTTGTAGAGCGCGCCCGCCATCTCCTGGAACTTCTCTTCGTCGTGGGGCGACAGCCGGCCGCCTCGCAGCTTCTTCATGTCCACGCGCGCGGTGGACGCGAGCAGACGCATGAGGAGCTGATCCGCGGGCATTTCCAGGCTGAAGATGCCGACCGCCTTGTTCTCCTTGAGCGCCGCGTGCACCGCGATGTTCATCGCGAGCGACGTCTTGCCGATGCCGGGACGCGCCGCGAGGATGATGAGTTCGCCGGCGTGCAGGCCGGTCAGCTGCATGTCCAGGTCGATGAAGCCCGTGGACAGGCCCGTCACGCCCGTGGACGCGGCCTTCATCTTGTCGAGCAGGTCGAGCGTCTGCTCCATCAGCTCGCTGACCGGACGCAGGTCGCCTTCGCGCTTCTTCTCCGCGAGGAGGAAGACCTTGCGCTCGGCCTCGTCGAGCAGGACCTCCAGCTCGCCCGTCTCCTGGCTGGCCAGGTCCTGGATTTCGCGGCCCACGTTGGCCAGGCGTCGGCGGATCGCCTGGTCCTTGACGATGTTGGCGTACTGGACCGCGTTGGCCGCCAGCGGGACGACCTGATCCAACCCCATCAGGTAGGCGGGGCCGCCCACGGCCACGAGCTGCCCGAGGATCTTCAGCTCCTCGGAGAGCGTCAGGTGGTCCACCTGCTTGCTCTGCGCGTCCAGCCGCATCATCGCGCTGAAGATCTGCGCGTGCGAGGGACTGGAGAAGTCGTCCGCGTGGATGACCTCCGCCACGGGCGTGATGAGCCCGTTGTCCGCCAGCACGGCGCCGAGCACCGCGCGCTCCGCGGCCAAGTCCTCGTGGACCCGCCGACCTTCCCTACCGTCCAGGACGTTCTGCATGGCTGCTTGGAACCTCTACAGGGAGCCTCTGACACGTTCCAGGGCCCGTCCAGTTTACAGGCAACAGACCTGTAGCATCCCCTCCGGGCAGGAAAACCCCCGGCCCCGGTGTGCTCCTGGAGGCCCGTGGCCCCGGACGCCCGGTGAACCCGGGAGCCTTGGCGCCCCTCACTCCGCCGCGCCCGTGGGCAACGTCAGCGTCAGCGGGTGCAGGGCCTGCAAGCCGCCAAAGCGCTTGGACACGCCATCCAATGTGAACACGAGAGGCCCTGTCCCTTCAGCGCGCGGCGAAGGCGCCGTTGCA
>NZ_RAWG01000617.1 GCF_003611735.1 Corallococcus sicarius
GGGCTCGGGAGCGGCGGGGTGGGGGGAGGTCATGTCGGTCATGCGACTCTCGCTGGGTCGTTGGAGGCTTGTTCGGAGAGGGTGCGCCACATCTCAAGCACGCGGCGCCGGTCCAGCTTCTCCTGCCCGGTGCGAGGCAGCGGGCTGGTGATTTCGATGATGCGGCGCGGAGTGCGCACCGCCCCGAGCCGGCTTCGCAGGTCGTTGCTCAGCGCGGCCATGTCGCTCGGGGTTCCGGGCAGCCACCGCACGAGCAGGCCAATGTCCTCGCTGCCATCCGGAAGCTGGAGGGGCACGGCCGCGGCCTCCTGGACGCCCGGCACGTCGAGCACCGCCTCCTCGATTTCGATGAGGTAGACGGAGAAGCCGCCCTTCATCACGACGTCCTTCAGCCGCCCCATGACCCAGTACCTGCCGCGCTCATCCCGCCGCATGGTGTCGCCGGTCTTGAACCACGAGCCCACGAACGCCGCCGCCGTGGCGCTGGGGTTGCGGAAGTAGCCGTCGAAGAGGGTGGGGCCGGACAGCTCCAGCTCGCCTTCACCAGGGCCCTCGACGACCTTGCCCGAGGCGTCGCGCAGCCGGGCCTTCAGCAGGGAGGGCTGCCCGATGGTGTTGCGACCCATCCCGTGCTCGTCGTACTCGCCGAAGAAGGCGGCGCACATCGTCTCGGTGAGCCCGAAGGCGTTGAGCAGTCCCACGTTGAAGCGCCGCTGGAACCGGTCCTGGGTCCGCTGCGAGAGCGGCGAGCTGCCGGTGATGCAGATGGGCGGCGCGCGCGTGCCGGGCCTCGCTGCCGCGGCGTGGTTGAGCAGCTCGATGAGGTGTGGCACCAGGAACGTCTGGTCGATCTCGTTCTCTTCGATGCGGTGCCAGTAGTCGCGCGCCGTCTTGAGCTCCAGCTCCGGGAGGACGACCACCGCCGCGTCGGCGCAGACGGCCCAGGTGTAGTGGAGGTTGAGCACCCCGGAACCGGACAGCCGCATGCTGCACGCGACGCGGGCGGGCGCCTCGCCACGGTGCCGGACCACGGCCGCCGCCGCCGCGAACATCGTGGTCGACAGCCGGGTGTGCGTCATGACGATGGCCTTGGGGTCGCCCGTGCTCCCCGAGGTGTACGACAGCAACGCCGCGTCCTCGGGCAGTCCCTGGCGCGGCTCGTGCGTCCTGGCGATGTTCAGCCGCGAGACGGACAGCTCCGGCACCAGCGAGACCATGGCCTCGGGCTCGCTGTGCGTAAGGACGGTGTCCCGAAGGCGCTCACCCCAGGCGCTGTCCACCAGGAGGGCGGCGGCCTTGAGGCGCCAGACCGCGAGTAACAGGGGCAGCATGTCCGGGTGGTCCGTCAGCACCACGGCCCAGAGCCTCCCTTCAGACAGGCCCGCCGCCGACAGCCGCCGGCAAGGGGGAGACCATGCGAACGAAGCTGTATGTCCTGGGCGCGGTCCTGGGAGCGGCCCCGGGCCTGCCGTCCGCGCTGCTCGCGCTGACGGGAGCGCCGTCCCTGGAAACCCACCCGGAGG
>NZ_RAWG01000618.1 GCF_003611735.1 Corallococcus sicarius
CCCTCTCTGCCAACGTGAGTGAGACAGTTCGTACCCAGCAGTTTAGTGTGCAGGGCGACCCAGGCAGGGACGATGAATCCGGTGGTGAAAGAGGCTCGGGTCCGGGAGACCGAGGTGGTGGAGAAGGCGAAGCGTCGCCGCTTCACGGCGGAGGACAAGCGGCGCATCCTCGAGGAAGCGGACCGCTGCACGAAGCCCGGTGAGGTGGGGGCGCTGCTGCGCCGCGAGGGGCTGTACTCCTCGCTGTTGAGCGTCTGGCGACGCCAACGTGAGGCCGGAGGACTGGCGGCACTGGCACCCTCCAAGCGAGGCCCCCCGGCGAAGGTGGCCGAGCCCGGGGCCCGGAGAATCGCCGAGCTGGAGAAGGAGTTGGCCCGCGCCCAGGCGCGGCTCAAGCGCGCGGAGGCCCTGCTGGACCTCCAAAAAAAAGTATCGGAAATCCTGGGAGTGGAACTGCCCAAGCAAGACGAGGAGCCCTGATGGCCGCGGCACGCGAGGCCGTGGGCGAGCTGGGCATCGCGCCGGTGTGCCAGGTGATGGGCCTGCCGCGAGCCACCTACTACCGGAGCCTGCGGCCGAAGCAGGCGCCGGCTCGCGGGCGCCGCCGTCCGCCGCGGGCCTTGTCCCCCGAGCAGCGGGCCGAGGTGCTCGCCGTGCTGCATGAGCCGAGATTCCAGGATGCAGCGCCCGCGGAAGTCTCCGCACAGCTGCTCGATGAGGGGCGCTACCTGTGCTCGGAGCGCACCCTGTACCGGGTGCTGGCCGAGAACCAGGAGGTGCGCGAGCGCCGCGACCAGCTGCGCCACCCCCACCACCCGGTCCCCCAGGTGCACGCGACAAAACCGAACGAGCTCTGGAGTTGGGACATCACCAAGCTGCATGGCCCGGCGAAGTGGACGTACTTCTACCTCTACGTCGTCATGGACGTCTTCAGCCGCTCCGTCGTCGGCTGGCTGGTGGCGCACCGCGAGTCGGCCGCGCTCGCCCAGAAGCTCCTGGCACAAACCTGCGAGCGCCAGGGCATTCAACCCGGCCAGCTGACGATTCACGCCGACCGCGGCACTTCGATGACGTCCAAACCCGTGGCCCTGCTGATGGCGGACCTCGGCGTGACGAAGACGCACTCCCGGCCCCACGTCTCCAACGACAACCCCTTCAGCGAGGCCCACTTCAAGACGCTGAAGTACCGCCCCGACTTCCCCCAGCGCTTCGGCTGCCTTGAGGACGCCCGCGGCTACTGCGGCGACTTCTTCCGTTGGTACAACGAGGAGCACCACCACGCGGGGCTGGGGCTGCTCACCCCTCACGACGTCCACCACGGCCTGGCGGACGCGCGCCTCGCGGCCCGCGCGACCGTCCTCGCCGCCGCCTTCGCCGCGCACCCCGAGCGCTTCCCCCACGGCCCACCGAAGCCGCAGGCCCTTCCGAACGCCGTCTGGATCAACAACCCCGCGCGGCTTGCCTCTTCACATCAGGCTGCGCAGTAATCTCTCGAATCCACTGTCTCATTCACGTTGACAGG
>NZ_RAWG01000619.1 GCF_003611735.1 Corallococcus sicarius
CCCGCCACCACCGCGCCGGCGCCCCGCCAGGCCCCGGGCCTTGCGCGGGGCGTGTGGGCCACGGTGGCGGCGCTCTACGTGGTGCTCTTCCCGTACCACCCGGGCCTGCGCTCGCCCAACGAGCTGTGCCGGCTGTGGCAGACGCGCGCGCTGGTGGAGGACGGGACGCTCGACATCAACCGCGCCCTGCGCGACTACGGCCCGGTGGGCGACCTGTCGGTGATGAACGGGAAGTACTACCCGTCCAAGGCGCCGCTGCTGTCCTTCGCCGCGGTGCCCGTGTACGCGGCCCTGCGCGCCGTGGGCGGCGGCCACCGCTATGCCGTGCCGGAGGTGCCGCTCGTCTTCTTCAGCCGCCTCGTCCTCACGGTGCTGCCCACGCTGCTGCTGCTGGCGCTGGTGCGCCGCTTCCTGTCCGCCTTCGTGTCGCCCCCCGTCGCGGACGCCGTCACGGTGACGTACGCGCTGGGCTCGCTGGCGTTCAGCTACTCGCTGCTCTTCATGAGCCACCAGACGACGGCGGTGCTGCTCTTCGCCGGCTTCTACGCGCTGTGGCGGCTGTCGCGCGGCGAGTGGCGGGAGAAGGGCTACGTCGTGGCCGGCGCCTGCGCGGGCGCCACCGTGGCCGCCGAGTACACCGGCGCGCTGGGCGTCCTGGGCCTCATCCTCTACGCCGCCCTCACGCTGCTGGGGACGGGGGAGCCGTGGCCGGTGCGGCTGAAGAAGCTGGGCCGGGCCACGGGGCTCGCCTTCCTGGGCGCGCTGCCGTTCCTCGCGGCGCTGATGCTCTACCACCAGGCCACCTTCGGGCACCCGCTGGAGACCGGCTACAAGCACCTCAACGACGCGGCCTACCAGCCGTGGCACCTGGGCGGCTTCCTGGGCATCCGCACGCCGGATCCGCGCGCCTTCCTCCTGTCGTTCTTCTCCCCCCTGCGGGGGCTCTTCACCCTGTCGCCGTTCCTGCTGCTCGCCCTGCCCGGCCTGGTGCTCCTGCGGCGCAAGGGAAACGCGGCGGGACACGCGTCGCCAGAAGCCCGCGCCCTCTTCTGGCTGACCGCGGTGACGCTCGCCGGCTACACGTACTTCACGTCGTCGTTCACCTACGACTCGTGGGGCTGGACGACGGGGCCGCGCCACCTCACGGGGCTGGTGCCCTTCCTGCTGCTGCCCGCGGCGCTGGTGCTGGACGGGCTGCGCGGGGCCGGACGTCCGTGGCTGTCGGGCATCGCGGCCATGCTGTGCGCGGCGTCGGTGCTCGTCACCGGCCTGGCCACCTTCGTCAACTACATCCCCGACGACGTCTCCACCCCCGTGCTCGCGCTGGCCCGTCCGCTCCTCCAGGCGGGCTACCACCCGCCCAACGTCCTCGCCTTCGTGGGCCTCCCCACGGGGCTCGCGGGCGGGGTGCTGCTCGCGGCGCTCGTGGGCGTGGCGGGGGCCGTGTTCGTCTCCCTCGGGCGCGACGCGGCCGGAAGCGCGGCCTCGCTCCGGACCTGGGCGGGGGCCTGGGC
>NZ_RAWG01000061.1 GCF_003611735.1 Corallococcus sicarius
AGTCGTCGGCAGCGTCAGATGTGTATAAGAGACAGGGGTGGAAGGGAAGCCTGACTTCTGGGCTGGGGGGAGTGACCAAATGGATCAATCACGCGAGTGGACGTGCGGAGCGCATCGCATCCGCATGCTGGCGCCGGACGCATTGCATACGAAGTACACGGGTGTCGTGGGATTGCAGGACGCGAAGTGGGCCCTGCGTGTCTATGAAGAGATGGCGGCCCACGGACCGTTCTACCTGGTGGCGGAGGTGCCGGGTTCGGAGCTGCCGGCGGAGTCGCGCAAGTACCTGGCGAACCACGTGCGCGCGGAGTGGATGCGCTCGGTGGTGTACGTGGGCTCGGACCTGTCGCAGCGGGTGGTGGGCAAGGCGATGTCGGTGGCGATGTTGCTCACGGGCCACGCGTCCAGCTTCGACACGGTCTTCGTGGACACGATGGCGCAGGCCGAGGCCTGGGTGGACGCCCACCGGCTGGAGCACGCGCCCCGCCGCGTCGGCTGACGTCGGCTGATACAGGGCTTCAACGCGACACGGGCCAGGACGGGGCGGAAGTACCCGGCGTCCGGCCCGTGGGTGGAGACTTCGGAGGCTCCGGTGAGGCTCCCAGGGCTCCGAAGCCGCCTGCTTCAGTGCTCCATCTTCCGGTCCGGGTGGCCGTCGAAGTAGGCGCGCGGGAGCGGGTTGGTGCCCGCGTCGCTGCGGGGGCCGTCGCCGTCCGGGATGTCATCGAGCGCGGCCTCGGCATGACGCGCGCAAGGGTCGTACGGGTGGATGCCGCTGGCTTCGCGGGGCGCGAGGTCCGGGTCGTCCCCGTCGCTGGCCTCGCGCGGGCGGATGCCCTTCTCGTCGGCTTCGGTCCGCTCGGGGCGGGGCGGCTGGTCGTCATCGTCGTCGTCGCGGCCCTGGTGGGCGCTGCGGTCGGCGGCTTCATCGCGAGGGGAGGGGTCCTTACCGGGGCGCCCGTAGAAGTCCTCGGCGGGCTGAGGGGGCGCTGAGCGCTTGTTGTTGTCGGCCATGATGTATTCCTCCGTCCTACGGAGGGTCGTAACGGTCCCCGAGTCCGGCAACCTGCTTCGGGGGCGACCGCGCGGAGGCAGGAGGGCAGGCGACCAGGCGTCACGGCCCTCCTGTGCGTGGTGTCCGGGCGACACGCGGGGGAGGCCCCTGGTGGGGGTGGATGCCCATGCTGTCTGGCTTTGGGACAGTCACTTGCAGGCGGCGCGGGCTCACACCGGTTCGTGACGGTCGTCGTCCAGGTCGTCGTCCTCCAGGCTCTCCTCATCCGGCCCGGCCAGCTCGTCCAGTCCCGCCACGTCCACGGGCAGGGGCTCGTCGTGCACGCTGGGGGTGACGTCATCTCCCCCGAGGAACGGTGGCGGGAGGATGGGCTCTGACGCCATCGCGGCCTCCTCGGAGGTCAGCTCCGTCGGGTGCAGCCCTCCCTCCAACAGCTCCGCCTGGTTGCGCCGGCCGGTGGCCTCCCGGGCCGCCTCCGACACCTCCTCCGCCGCGGCCTGCCGCCCGTAGCCGGGAGCGTGCTCCCGCAGCCACTCGCGCAGGACCGAGGCCAGCTCCGCCGCCGTGCTGAAGCGCTCGTCCACGGACTGGCGCAGGGCCCGGACCACCACCGCCCGCAGGCCCTCCGGCACGTCGCGCGCCAGGTGCTCCACCTCCCGGGTGCCCACCAGCGCCATGCGCGCCGCCACCTCCGTCAACGGCATCCACGTGGGCCCCTGCGCCTGCACCAGCGGCAGGTCCGGCGGCGGCGGCGGCGCCGCGTCCCCCAGCGTCAGGGGATGCGTGCCCGTCAGCACCTCCAGGAGCACCAGCCCCAGGCTGAACAGGTCGCTCCGCGCATCCAGCGGCTCGCGCCGGAGCGCCTCCGGCGACGCGTACGCCACGTCGCCCTTCACCAGGGGCCGGCTGGTGATCTCCCTGCCGGGCAGCGTGGAGAAGGCGGCCGTGAAGTTCGTCAGCTTCACCTCGCCGTGTACGCCCAGCCGCAGGTTCCGGGGGCTCACGTCGCGGTGGACGATGCCGAGCGGCCGGTTCCACTCGTCGCGCAGCGTGTGCGCGTGGTGCAGGGCCTCGGCCACCTCGGAGACGACCCAGGCGGCGAAGGCCGGGGACATGGGCTTGCGGCGCATGGCCACCAGGTTCAGCACCGTGTCCAGCGACCGGCCCTCCACGTACTCCATCACCACGTGCGGCACGCCCCGGTACGCCTTCAGGTGGTAGACCTTCGCGATGCCGGGGTGGTTGAGCCGGAACGTCAGCTCCACCTCCTCCACCAGCCGCCTGCGCTCCACGAAGCCGGACGGGTTGCGCAGCCGCTTGATGACCACCGGGCCCCCCAGCCCTCCCCGGTAGCGCCGGCGCGCCAGCATCAACAGCTCCCCGGTGGCGCGCACCTCCAACTTGCGCACGAACTCGAAGGCCGTGCCTCCCACCGTGAACAGCACCCGCGGCCGGCGCGGCACGCCTGGAATCTCCTCCGTCGTCGTATCGGGCGTCTTCATGTCCTGCCTTTCAACCCCTGGGGTCGAGCGGGAATCGCTCAACCCCGCAGGTAGCACAAACCCTGTCGTTGGGAAAACCTCCAGGGTCGTTTGAAAGGTGGAGGACCTTGGGGGTTCAGTCGTCCCGGCGCAATCCCAGACGCCGCGCCCACCGTGCCCACAGGCGCCGCCACGCGAGCCGCCGGGCCACGAGCCAGGGCATGGGCGGCGGCCTGGGCGCGGCCAGCCCCAGGGACGGGCCGGGGACGGACACGCCCGACGCGGGCGAGCTGGAGTGGGGCGCCGCGCCCGGGGCCCGCCGCTCCGACGCGCGGGCCCACCGGCGCATCTCGCGGGCCTCCTCGTTGCCGTCGAAGAACTCGTCGGACTCCTCGGTGACGGCGTCGTGGGGCGGCGGGGACTGGAACAGGGGCGTGTCCCAGCTGGACGGGGCGCGCTCCAGCACGGTGTTCAGGTCGCCGTAGAGGTCCGCCCCCATCTGGTAGCGCTGCGACACGTCCTCGCGCAGCAGCCGCTCACAGATGTCGCTGAGGGCCCGGGGCACGCGCGGGTTGATGGCCCGCGCGGAGCGACCCCGCGTGGTGTGGATGCTGCCCAGCATCGCTTCGGCGGGCAGGTTCGCGGCGTAGGGGAAGTCGCCCGTGAGGACCTCGAAGAGGACCAGCCCCAGGGCGTAGAGGTCGTCCGTGGGCTGGTACACGTAGCGGGCCATGCCCTTGGGGTGGCGCAGCCAGTAGCGCAACAGCTCCGGGCTGCGGTAGCTGGGCGTGCCCGGTGGGGGCCGGCCGTCGGTGATGTGCGCGGCGCAGGCGTGGTCGCTGGAGCCGAAGTCCACCAGCACCGGCCGCTCGTCCGACGCGCGCACGATGATGTTGCTGCCCTTGATGTCGCGGTGGCGCACGCCCGCGCGGTGGATGAAGTCCAGCGTCAGCGCCAGCTCCGCGAACAGGCGCGCCACCTGCCGGGGCGTGGGGCGGGATTGCAGGGCCCAGTCCGACAGCGTGGGCCCCTCCACGTAGTCCATGACGAGGAAGAGGTAGCCCGTGCGCGGGTGCGGCCAGCGGTGGTAGCCGCGCAGCGCCACCACGTTGGGGTGGGCCATGCGGTGCAGGACGCTCACCTCCTTGAGCGTGCGCGCGTCCACCTGCGAGCCGTCCTCGGAGTCCTGGGGGCCCTGGAGCGCGAACTTCAGCGCCACGGGGCAGCCCCCGGTCTCCGCGAGGAAGACGGTGCCGTAGCCACCCGTGGCCAGGCGCTTGAGCAGCCGGTAGCTGCCCACCACTTCCTGGGGCTGGAGGAGCAGCGGGTGGCCCTCGATTCCCAGGCTCATGGCGCGGGCCTCCAGGCGTCCGGGGAGCAGGACGCGGCGGGAGGACGTGGAGGGTTCAATGCGGGAGGAGGGACGTGGCTGGGCGGACGCATGGGGGGAAAGGTCGATAGGACCTGGGAGGTCCATAGCACGGAGGATGCCCCTTGGGGTAGTGTGGGCGCCATGTGAGGTAGGGCGCCGGGCACCTGACTTCACGGGGCACATGGTCCGGCCAGGGGTGGTGAGCGGCAATGAACGAGGAGCTGGCCATCACGGTGGGCATGGCGGCGCGCGCGGCCCGTGAGCGGCAGGGGTTGACCCAGGGCGACGTCGCCAGCCAGGTGGGGATCGCCATGGAGGTCTACAGCCGGATGGAGCGGGGGCGGGTGTTGCCCAGCTCCACGACGCTGCGGCGGCTGAGCATGGTGTTGCGCATCCGGGCGGACACGCTGCTGGGATTGGACGGGCCGTCGCTGCCGGACGAGGCGCGCACGGTGGCGTTGGCGGACCGGGAGGAGGACCCGCCGTCGCTGCGCCGGCTGGTGCGGGTGCTGCGGCCGCTGGACGAGGAGGACCTGCGGGCGGTGGGGCTGCTCATCCAGGGGGCGCTGGCGCTGCGCGACCGCTGACCCACGGGGGCAGCGCGCGGGCCTGAAAACTTGCGTGCCGGGGGAGAGGTGCAAGGTTTTGGCCGTGCCCGCCCCCGTCAACGAGAAGCTGAACACGGTGTTTGGAGCCGCCGCGCGGGATGCGCGGCTGCGGCTGGGACTCACGCAGGCGGACGTGGCGGAGCGCGTGGGGATCGCCATGGAGGTCTACAGCCGGATGGAGCGCGGGCGGATGCTGCCCCGTGCGCAGAACCTGCGGCGGCTGTGTGACGTGCTGTCGGTGTCCGCGGACGTGCTGTTGGGGGTGGGGCCGGGCCCGTCGCCGGTGCCGCCGCGAGCGCCCCCGGGTCAGCAGGAGGAGTCGGCGGAGCTGCGCCGGCTGCTGCGCACGTTGCGGGAGCTGGAGCCCGCGAGGCTCACGGCCGTGGCGCGCGTGGTGAAGGCCGTGGTGTCGGTGTTGCCGGATGCGCCGTCATCCGCGCCGGTGGCCCGGAAGAAGGCGCCTGTGACAGCGAAGAAGCGCCGGAGCGTGGGGTAGGCCGCGCGGGGCTTAGAGCACGTTCAGGATGCGTCCCTGCCGGTCGATGGCGAACGTCGCGCCAGCGTCGATGAGAGGGACTTGCAACTGGATGCCGCATCGTTCGACCTTGGGAAGGAAGCTGACGAAGTAGAGGTCGTCGTTCGCCTTCAGGACGGTCGCGTCGTACGTGTCGCGGCGGGTCAGGCACTGCGTCAGCGCTTCGTTGGCGGTGTCCGCCTTGCTGTGGGGCGGGATGAACTCGTTGAGCGCGACGATGAAGGCCGCCAGCTCGGGACCCCGGAGATGGATGCCTTCCGCATAGGAATGGGGGAAGTGGATCCGTTCGGCCTCCTCCGGCGTACCTCGCGGTGCCCGCTCGTATTTGTAGTACCCGAGCAGGGAACATCCTGGCAGCAGGCCCAGGAGGACGGCGGCGGACAGGAGGGTTCTTGTCATGGAGATGTTCCGGCTAGGGCAGCCAGTCCGCTCCGTCAAGCATCTGGATGTTGCCGGAGTCGTCGACGGTGCGGCCAATGGGCACCCACTGACCGTTGCGCAGGGCGGAGATGATCTGGGAGGCATGGTCATAGCGATAGGCGTTGCAGACGCCGGTCCGCTCCCGGAAGAACAGATAGAGCACCCGGTGGAAGCTCTGCCCTGTCTGCGTGTCCACGGCACGCGAAGGGTTCCAGGTGGTCCGCAGGTCACCAGGGGAGAACTGCCGGTTGTGCGGGTGGTTGTGACCACCCCCGAGGATGAGGGCATTCACCCGCTTGAGATCGCGCAGGGCCGCGGGCATCTCACAGGTCTTCCGACCGTACGTGTCGAACTGCCGCTTCACGTCGGACAGGTAGCTCAGGTAGTACGCCTGTTCGTCCGGCGCGTAGTAGTGCAGGGCGCAGTACTCCGACCCCACCATCCCGGCCGAAGCCCCGCCCTGGCCCGTCATCAATTCGCACGCCTGCGCCGCCAGGGTTTCCGTATCCGGAAACGGACCCGCGAGTGGGCCGTCTACCTGCAACCGCCCGTCCTCCGTCCGGCGTACCCGGATGTTCGGATTGGCGGCGCACCCCACCACGAGGAGAGAGGCTGCCAACAGCAAGACTTCACGACCCGGACGGAGCACCCCACGTCTTTAGGCGAAACAAGCAATAGCAGCCTAACTATAAAATCCAGCAACCCGCCATTCAGCCCCATCACCTCTTTCCAGCCTGCCCGTCCGCCCTACGGACCCGGAGGCAGGCCATCGTGAGCGCCCCCCTCCTCAATGGCAGACAGGTGGGGTAGCACGGGTTCCCCTTCATGCTTTCTCCTCCCATGCCCGCGGATGAGCCCCAGCGCCTGCGGGCCGTGCGCTCGCTGTGCCTGCTGGACACGCCCGCGCAGGAGCGCTTCGACCGCATCGTGCGCGCCGCCTCGCACCTGTTCCGCGTGCCCATCGCGCTGGTCACCCTGGTGGACGAGGACCGGCAGTGGTTCAAGGCCCGGCAGGGACTCGCCGCCCCCCAGACGCCGCGCGACGTGTCGTTCTGCGGCCACGCCATCCTCTCCCCCGCCAGCCTCGTCGTGCCCAATGCCCTGCACGACCCGCGCTTCCACGACAACCCGCTCGTGCTCGGCGCCCCCTTCATCCGCTTCTACGCCGGCCACCCCCTGCGGGCCTCGGACGGCAGCCGCGTGGGCACGCTGTGCCTCATCGACACCCAGCCGCGCGACTTCTCCGACGCGGACCGCGCCGCGCTCGCGGACCTCGCCGGCTGGGTGGAGCTGGAGCTCAACGCCCTGGATGAACGCGAGGCCCGCACGGCCCTGGCGCAGCAGGAGCGCTTCTTCGAAGTGTCCGTGGACATGCTCTGCATCGCCGCCACCGACGGCACCTTCCTGCGCCTGTCCAAGGCCTGGAGCCGCACCCTCGGCTTCACCGAGGCGGAGCTCTACTCCACCTCCGTCGTGAACCTGGCCCTGGAGGAGGACCGCGCCGCCACCGCCCGGCACCTCGCCCGCGCCGCCGAAGGCGCCTCCCTCCTCCACTTCGAACACCGCGCCCGCTGCCACGACGGCTCCTGGCGCTGGCTCCAGTGGAACGCCGTCCCCGACCCCCAGATGGGCCTGCTCTACGCCGTCGCCCGCGACGTCACCCAGGCCCGCCTCCTGGAGGACGAACGCCAGCGCGTGGAGCGGATGAAGAACGAGTTCATCTCCACCGTGAGCCACGAACTGCGCACCCCGCTCACCTCCATCCGCGGCTCGCTGGGCCTCCTGTGCGGCGGCATCGCCGGCCCCCTGGCGCCCTCCGTGGAGCAGATGGTCACCATCGCCCACCGCAACAGCGAGCGGCTGCTGCGCCTCATCAACGACATCCTCGACCTGGAGAAGATGGAGTCGGGCGGGCTGGAGCTCTGCCTCGCCTCCACCGACATCGCCCCGCTGCTCGCCCAGGCCCTCCAGGCCCACCAGGGCTACGCGGCCGAGTACGGCGTCCACCTGGAGCTGGAGGTGGCCGTGGACGCCCCCCACGCCCGCGCCCGCGTGGACGAAGACCGGCTTGGCCAGGTGCTCGCCAACCTGCTCTCCAACGCCATCAAGTTCTCACCCCAGGGCGAGCGCGTCCTGCTCTGCCTCACCCGCGAGGCCGGCGCCCTGCGCGTGGAGGTGGCGGACCGCGGCCCCGGCATCCCGGAGGCGTTCCAGGACCGCGTCTTCCAGAAGTTCGCGCAGGCGGACGCGTCCGACACCCGCAAGCGCCCCGGCACCGGCCTGGGCCTGAGCATCGCCCACGGGCTGGTGGCCCGGATGGGCGGCACCCTGCGCTTCACCACCCGGGCTGGCGAGGGCACCCGCTTCTTCTTCGACCTGCCCGAGTGCGACCCGACCCCTGCCCCCAGCTCCTGAAGCCCGGGCGGGGATCCAATCCCCCGTCACGCCCGTAACGCGATCCACTCCCCACTCCAAGGCGCACTCTTCTCCATGGCCACCATCCAGAAGGTCCTGCTCGTTGACGACGAGGACGACATCCGCACCATCGGACAGCTGAGCCTCAGCCGTGTGGGCGGATGGAAGACCGTGCTCGCCTCCTCCGGCGCGGAGGCCCTGGAGAAGGCGGGCGCGGAGGCCCCCGACGTCATCCTCCTGGACGTGATGATGCCCGGCATGGACGGGCCCACCACCTTCGGCCGGCTGCGCGCCCAGCCCGCCACCGCGAACACGCCCATCATCTTCATGACCGCCAAAATCCAGAAGCAGGAGGTGGCGCGCTACCTGGAGCTGGGCGCGGTGGGCGTCATCGGCAAGCCGTTCGACCCCATGACGCTGCCGCAGGAAATCCGTCGGCTGGTGCCTTGATGGAGTCCCGCCTGTCCAAGCGCTCCGTCGCGCTGGCCGCGGCCGCCCTGCTGCTCCTGTGTACCCTCTTCATCCTCGGGCGCCCGGGCTCCACCGCCGAACACGACCGCTACCGCACCCAGCTGCGCCAGCTGCGCGTGGCCAGCGCGGAGCTGGAGGTGGACGTGCTGCGCCAGCGCGTGGGCATGCGGGAGACGCACGGCTCGCAGGGCCGCGACTTCGACGCGCTGGCGGCCCGCGCCCGCACGCTCCGGATGATGCCCGGCTTCCTGTCGGACGAGGGCCGGCGCTCGCTGACCGCGTCCCTGGACGCCTACCTGCGCGCGCTGGAGGACTCGCGCGCCCTGCTGGCCACCGCCCGCGAGCAGGATGAGCGCTTCGGCGCCCTGCGACAGACCGTCCCCCAGAGCGTCTTCGCCGCCTCCGACGCGCTGCCCCCAGGCGCGCTGCGTGAAGAGGTGGAGGCGCTGGGCGTGGCCGTGCTCACCGCGTCCCGGTCTTCGGGGCAGGACTTCGGCGCGCGGGTGGAGGGCACGCTGGAGCGCCTCGCCCGGGCGCGCGAGGGACAGGCCCTGCCTGCCTCCGCCCTCGCCGCGCTGGACGACCTGACGGCCCGGACGCGGGAGCTGGTGGGGCTCTCCCGCTCCGCGGACGCGTCCTTCCAGACGCTCCTGGACCGCAGCGCCAGCAGCGAGGCCGAGCGCCTCATCACCACCTACCTCCAGCTCCAGGAGCAGTCCCAGGTCCGCGCGGAGCGCACGCGCATCGTCCTCTTCGGCGTGTCGCTGCTGCTGGTGGGCTACGTGTTCGTCGTGCTGGTGCGGCTGGCGCGCGCGTCCGCGGCGCTGGGCGAACTCAACCGGGGCCTGGAGGCGCGCGTGGCGGAGCGCACCCAGGCGCTGTCCGCCGCGAGCGCGGAGGCGCGCGCCAGCGACGCGCGCAAGGCCGCCATCCTGGAGGCGTCCCCGGACGGCATCGTGGTGCTGGACGAGGTCGGCCGCGTGGTGGAGTTCAACCCGTCCGCGGAGGTGCACTTCCACCTGCGCTCCAGCCGGGCGGTGGGCGCGGACTTCCTCACGCTCGCGCTGCCCGCGTCCCTGCCGGCGACGGAGCGGGACGCCGTCCGCGCCGCGCTCCAGCGGGAGGACGGCCCGGCCGTGCGCGTGGAGTCCCCGTGCCTGCGCGCCGACGGCGGCGTGTTCCCCGCGGAGCTCACCTTCGCGCGCGTCCACGCGGACGGCCCCCCGCGCGTCACCGTCTTCGTGCGCGACCTCACCGAGCGCAAGGCCGTGGAGCGGATGAAGAACGAGTTCATCTCCACCGTGAGCCACGAGCTGCGCACCCCGCTCACCTCCATCCGCGGCTCGCTGGGCCTGCTGGAGGGCGGCATCGTGGGGGAGCTGCCCGCGCAGGCGCTGGACATGGTGCGCATCGCGCGCACCAACACGGAGCGGCTCATCCGCCTCATCAATGAGATCCTCGACCTGGAGAAGATGGAGTCGGGGATGCTGGAGCTGAAGCTCCAGCCGCAGACGGCCCAGGACCTGGTGGAGGCCACGCTGTCGGGCGTGCAGGGCATGGCGGACGCCGCGCACGTCACGCTGCGCTCGGACGTGGAGGGTTCTCCGCAAGTCAAGGGCGACCGCGACCGGCTCATCCAGGTGCTCACGAACCTGGTGTCCAACGCGGTGAAGTTCTCCCCCCCGGGCGCCAGCGTGGTGGTGGCGGCGGCCCAGGCGGCGGACGGGCGCGTGCGCTTCCGCGTCACGGACCAGGGCCCCGGCATCCCGGAAGAGAAGATGGGCCGCCTCTTCGGCCGCTTCCAGCAGTTGGACGCGTCCGACACCCGCTCCAAGGGCGGCACCGGCCTGGGGCTGGCCATCTCGCAGGCCATCGTGGAGCAGCACGGCGGCCGCATCGAAGTGCTCAGCAGCCCCGGCCAGGGGGCCACCTTCCACTTCAGTCTGGAGCCCCTGCGCGCCCCGGCCGCCACGTCCAGCGCCCCCGTGTCCCTGCCCCGGGACGAGTCGCGCCACAACGTGCTGCTCGTCACCGCGGACGCGGACCTGTCCGCGCTGCTGCGGGGCCTGCTGTCGCAGGAGGGCTACCGGGTGGTGCGCGCCGCCACGCTCACGGAGGCCGTGCAGGCGGTGGAGGACGCGCTGCCGGACGCGCTGGTGGTGGACACGCAGCTGCCGGACGGCCACGTGCTGGACTGGATGCGCAGGCTGCGCGAGCTGCCGCGCACGAGGGACCTGCCCGTGCTGGCGCTGTCCGGCCGCTCGACGGAGGGCGCGACCGGCCTGGGCATGCCCCTGCTGGTGGACTGGCTGCCCCGGCCGGTGGATGAAACCCGGTTGCTGAAGGCACTGCGTTACGCCATGCGCCAGCCGGGCCAGGCGCGGGTGCTGGTGGTGGACGACGACGCCACCACGCGCCGGGTGCTGTGCGCGCAGTTCGAACGGCTGGGCGCGCTGTGCATCGAAGCGGCGGACGGGGAGAGCGCGGTGGCGCTCGCGCGCGACACGCCTCCGGACCTCATCGTGCTGGACGTGGGGCTGCCCCGGCTGGACGGCTTCGAGGTGGTGGACATCCTGCGCCAGGGCAAGGGCCGCGCGACGCCGCTCATCGTCTTCACCGGGCGCGAGCTGTCGCGCACCGACCAACGCCAGCTCACCCTGGGCGTCACCCGCCACCTGACGAAGGCGCGCTCCTCGGAGGAGGAGCTGGTGGCCTCCGTGCGGGAGCTGCTCAACGGATTGCTGGCCCGCCGTGATGCCACGGCGCTCGACCCCCGAAAGGCGATGCCATGAGCAGCGCGCCCCAGAACAAGACCCTCCTCTTCCTGGAGGACGACCGCGACCTCCAGACGCTCGTCTGCGCCTTCCTGCGGGAGAAGGGCTACCAGGTCGTCCCCGCGCGCTCCGCCGCGGAGGCCCGCGCGGTGCTCCAGGCCCGGCCGGTGGACGCCGCCATCGTGGACGGCCTGCTGCCGGGCATGACGGGCGCGGACTTCATCCGCGAGCTGCGCCAGACGCAGCCCGGGCTGCCGGTGCTCTTCGCCTCCGCCTTCTGGAAGGACCTGAAGAGCCACGAACTGCTCACGCGCCAGCTGGGCGTGGCGCGCGTGGTGCACAAGCCCTACCGCCCGGAGGAGCTGACGGTCTGGCTGGAGCAGCTCTTCGCCGCGCGCGCTCCGCCGCCCCCGCCCCCAGAGGCTCTGGAGCCGGAGGAGGTGGAGCCGGAGGACAGCTTCGCGGCGAGCCTCGCCCAGCTGAGCGCGGACTATGGCGCGAAGCTGTCGGAGCGGCTCACCACGCTGGAGGCCCACCTGGGCCGCGGGCGCCAAGGGGAGGCCGAGGCGCTGACGGAGGCCTACAGCGTCGTGCACAAGCTGCACGGCACCGCGGGCAGCTATGGCTTCCGGGACGTGAGCCTCGCGGCGGGCCGGTTGGAGGACGTCATGCGGCCCGTGAAGGAGGGCGGACCGCTGGACTGGCCCGCGGTGGACGCGGGCTTCCGCGCGCTCCGGGACGTGGTGGGGCTGCCGGTGAAGTCGGAGCCCGCGGCCCCGCACGAGGAGGCCCTGGCGCCGCTGGGCACGCTGCTGGTGATGGACGAGGACCCCGCGCTGCTCGCGGACGCGAAGCGCATGGGGGAACAGGAGGGCGTGCGCGTGCTGACGGCGAGCACGGCCCTGGAGGCGTGCGCGGTGCTCCAGCGGCAGTGGGTGGACGGCGCGCTGCTCCACATGGGCGCGGAGGGCGTCACCGCCGCGAGCGCGCTGCGGGCGCTGGAAGGACACCAGTCCCTGCCCCTGGCCTTCACCAGCGCGGGCGGCGGCCTGCAGGAGCGCGTGGTCGCGGCGCACGCGGGCGCGTCGCTGTTCCTGCCCCGGCCCTTCACCCAGCAGGACCTGGCCCTCGCGGTGGAGCGCCTGGTGACGGCGCGGCGGCTGGAGCGCGCCCGGGTGCTGGTGGTGGACGACGACCCGGACGCGGTGCGCGCCCTCACCCAGGCGCTGATGAGCGACGCGGTGGAGGTGGTGGGGCTGGAGAGCGCGTACGGGCTGCTGGACGCGCTCGCCCAGCACCGGCCGGACCTGCTGCTGCTGGACGTGCGGATGCCCGGGCCCAGCGGCTTCGACCTGTGCCGCATCCTGCGCCTGTCGCCGGAGTGGCAGGAGCTGCCCATCCTGCTCATCTCCGCGCAGGTGGGGTTGGAGTTCCGGTTGGCGGCGTTCCAGGCCGGCGCGGATGACTACCTGGCCAAGCCCGTGCTGCGCGAGGAGCTGCGGGCCCGCGTGCACGCGCGGCTGGAGCGGGCGCGGCTGTCGCGCGAGCGGACGGAGCGCGACGCGCTCACGGGCCTGATGCTGCGCCGGCCCTTCGTGGAGGCCGTCAACGCGCGGCTGTCGGAGGCGCGCCGCTCGGACAAGCCGCTCGCCCTGTGCTTCCTGGACGTGGACCACTTCAAGAAGGTCAACGACGAGCACGGCCACCTCGCGGGGGACCGCGTGCTGATGCGGCTGGGGCGCCTGCTGGGGGCGCGCTTCCGCCGCGAGGACCTGCGCGCCCGCTGGGGCGGCGAGGAGTTCGTCGTCGCGCTGCTGGGCGAGACGCTGGAGAGCGCGCGCGAAATCCTCTCCCGCACCGCGGAGGAGCTGGCGGGGATGGAGTTCGAGGGCGACCAGGGCGAGCCCTTCCACGTCACCTTCAGCGCGGGGCTCGCGGTGGCGCCGCAGGACGGCACCACCCCGGAGGAGCTGCTGCGCGTCGCGGACGCCCGGCTGTACCGGGCGAAGGCCAACGGCCGCAACCGCATCGAGGTGGCGTAGCGGGGCGCTACGGCGCCGGCTCCTCGAACACCATCAGGCCGCGCGCCTGGTCCACGACGTACACGAACCCGTCCCCCGGCACGCGGATGCCGATGGCCCCCTGGTAGAGGCTGTCGGTGGCGCGCGGGTGGAGTTCCTCGAAGGTGTTGAAGGCGGCGATCTCCTTCGGGTGTTCGGGGTCCGCCACGTCGAAGACGCGCACGCCCTCGTGGTACCAGGCCACGTAGAGCCGCGTGCCCTTCAGCACCATGTTGTGGATGGACGTCTGCGCCCGCTTCTTCACCTGGGCGATGAGGCGGATGTTCGCCGGGTCGGTGACGTCCAGCACGCGCAGGTGCGCGCCGGGGCGCTCGCCTCCCTCGAAGGCGATGGTGCGCTCGCCAAACGTCCCCACCGCGTTCGCGTGGCTGTACTGACCGGCGAACGCATACGCGCCCAGCACCGGCGCGTTGTCCGGGTGGGTCATGTCCAGCACGACGTAGCCCGTGCGCGCGTGGTTGACGTAGAGCCGGCCCTGGTACGCGAACGCGTCGTGCGGGTAGCTGTTCACGTCCTCGCGCGGCACGGAGATGCGGCTTCGCAACTGGGGCTCCAGCGGCGCGGACACGTCGAACAGGAGCGTCTCCCTGTTGGGGGACGGGGACATGGCGTACAGCCGGTCACCGTCCACGAACACGGTGTGCACGTTGATGGGGCCACCGGGCAGCGAGCGCACGTACTGCGGGGCCGCGGGGCGGGAGATGTCGTAGACGATGACGCCGGAGCTCGCGCTGGCGACGTAGAGCGCGTCGCCCTTCGCCCAGACGCCGTTCCAGTTGCTGTCGTTGGGCAGGTTCAGGTTGGCGACGAGGACCGGGCGCAGCTTGTCGGCCAGGTCGAACACGCTCAGGCCGCCCGCCTCCGCGCTCCCGTTGAGGGACACCACGTAGGCGTGGCCCTTCGTGACGTAGACGTCCACGGGGTCCGTCCGCGGGACGGCGGACTCGGAGACGAGGCGCATGCCGTGGGGAGTGGTCTCCTGGCCCCAGGTCATCCGCCGGGCGTCGAAGGTGCCGGAGAAGTCGGGCACGCCGGCGGTGCAGCGCACGAAGCAGCCGGTGATGCGGCCCGGCTCCGGCACGCGGCAGCCCGCGAGCGCGTACTGCTGCACGTTGCGGGTCGTCGTCGTGTACTCGCCGGTGATGAAGAACCCGGTGCGGTCCACCTGCTGGTGCACCAGGGGCTGGCCCAGGAAGGTGCCGGGCAGGTCCTGGGTGCCCACGCGGAAGCCCGCGCCGAAGGTGCTGTCGGCGTGGTAGCGCAGGATGGCCCGGTAGGTGCCCCGGGGCTCCACGCTCCCCAGCGCGGCGAGGTCGCAGCCGGACAGGTCGAAGCTGCTGGAGTCCTGGCAGTTCGCGCGGGGCTGCCGGTAGTCCGCGTCCCTGCAAGACACGTCCGGTTCGACGTCCACGTAGTCGGTGAGCTCCACCACCGGCCCCGCGTCCGGAGGCTCCGGGTCCGGTTCTTCCATGATGTTCCAGTCGCTTTTGCAACCGGACAACGACAGGGCACAGGCGAGCAGGCCTGGACCCAGGAAGCGTGCGAGCGACGTCATGAGGATGATGGCTCCCGTGCAGGCGCGAAGCCCGCATCCAGCACGCGGAAGTCTACGGCGTGCCGGGCGCGGGCGCGAACCCTCACAGCTCGTTGAAGATGAGCAGCCCGCGCGCCGTGTCCACGACGTACACGGACCCGTCCCCCGGCACGCGGATGCCGATGGCGCCCTCGAAGATCCCGCTGTCCCGGCCGGGCTGGGTCTCGAGGAAGGTGTTGAAGTGCGCCACCTCGCGCGGCTTCGGGGGCACCGACACGTCCAGCACGCGCACGCCCTCGTGGTAGTACGCGATGTAGAGCTTCGTGCCCCTGAGGATCATGTTGTGGATGGAGAACTCGGGGCGCAGGCCGTACTCGCCAATGAGCCGCATGTTCGCCGGGTCGGTGACGTCCAGCACGCGCAGGTGCGCGTTGACGCCCTCGCCGCCCTCGAAGGCGATGGTGCGGCCCGCGAAGGTGCCCACCGCGCTCGCATGGGAGTACTGGCCGTCGAAGACATACGCGCCCAGCTCCTGCACCTGGTCCGGGTTGCTCACGTCGAAGGCCACGAAGCCGGAGCTCGTGCTGTTGACGTAGAGGCGGTCGCCGTACGCGAAGGCGTCGTGCGGCCCTCCCCACTCTCCGGACACCGTCACCCGGTTGAGCAGCACGGGTGAGAGCGGCGAGGACACATCGAACAGGAGCGTCTGGCTCGCGGGCTCGGGCGCCATCGCATAGAGCCGGTCGCCCTGCACGTGGACGGTGTGCACGGCCAGGGCCTGGCCGGGCACGGCGCGCACGTACTGCGGGTCGGCGGGATGGGAGATGTCGTAGACGATGACGCCGGAGCTGACGCTCGCGATGTAGAGCGCATCGCCCTTCGCCCAGACGCCGTTCCAGTAGCCATCGCCCGGAAGCTGGATGCGCTTCGTGAGGACGGGGTGTGCCTTGTCGGTCACGTCGAAGACCGCCAGTCCGCCCGCCTGGGACTTGTTCCCGGTGCCCACCACATAGGCATGGTCCTTCGCCACGTAGACATCCACCGGAAAGCCCAGGGGGACCGCGGCCTCGGATTGGAGGACGAGGCCGCCCGAGGACTCGGACTCACCGCGTCCCCAGGAGGGACGCAGCGCGGTGAAGGTCCCCTTGCTGCGCACCTTGCCGTCGGTGCATTGGACGAAGCAGCCGTTGACGCGGCGGGGCTCGGGCCGGGTGCAACCCACGAACGTGAAGTCCCGGGCGGGGAGGTAGGGAGGAAGCGCGGCGAAGGTGCTGCTGAAGACGAATGAGCCCGGACCCACGGACTGCTGCGTCAGGGGCCTGCCGTTGAGCATGCCCGGTCCCCCGTCGAACGGCAGCGTCAGGCCATAGCCGGCGGTGACGTACCCCGAGGCGGAGCGGTTGCGCAGGTGGTACGTGCCCACGGACTCCAACGTGTCGAGCGCGCCCGCCGGACATGCGGAGCGGTCGAACAGGGCCAGGTCGTTGCAGTCCGTGACGGGGGTGCCCGTCGGCAGGACGAAGGTGCAGTCCGAATAGAGCTCCGGGGTCAGCCAGTCGGAGTTCTCGGGGAGCGTCGCGGCGCCGCCGTCCCAGGGGTCAACCTCGGGGCCCGCGTCGGAGCCCGCGTCGGAGCCTCCGGTGCCCGCGTCCTGGTAAGACGGGTCGCCCGCGTCCCCGGGCCCCGCATCCACGTCGGAGGTGCCGGAGTCCAACGGCGTGCCGGAGTCCAACGGCGTGCCGGAGTCCACGGACGTGCCGGCATCCGAGGCGGAATCGGTGGAGCAGCCCGTCAGGGCCAGGGACACGGTCAGGGGCAGGAGCCAACGGAGCGGGAGTGACATGGGCCATCCTCTGCGCGACGACGTGGAAGCGGATTCGCGAAGAGATATACGAGCAGGCCCCTCATTCCTGGCGGTCCCCATGTTTTCGGGCCCGGGTGGGGCAGGCGCGTCGGGTCTCACCCCCCAACCCGTGGGGCCAGCTAGGCTGCGCCGCCCATGCCCATCACGCGTCTGGAAATCGCAGGCTACCGCTCCGTGCGTCAGCTCCACCTGGAGCTGGGCCCGGTGAACGTGGTGGTGGGACCCAACGGCAGCGGCAAGACGAACCTGTACCGGGCGCTGTACCTCCTCGCGGTGTCGGCGGAAGGCCGGCTGGCGCGCACGCTGGCGGAGGAGGGCGGCACGCCGAGCGTGATGTGGGCGGGCTCCCGAGACCCCAAGAAGCCGGTCCGGCTGAAGGTGGCGGTGGACCTGGGCGAGCTCGCCTACGAGCTGCAATGCGGCCCCATCCCCCTGGAGGACACGGCCTTCCGGTTGGATCCGGAGGTGAAGGAGGAGCACCTCTGGGCGTACTCCGGAGGCCGGCGCGGGGTGCTGATGGAGCGCAAGGGCCGCACGGCGTTCCTGCGCGACGCGGACGGCACGCGGGTGACGTTCCCCACGGAGCTGTGGAGCGCGGAGTCGGTGTTGGATCAGCTCGCGGACCCCCACCGCTTCCCCCGGCTGATGGAGGTCCAGCGGACCCTGAAGGCGTGGCGCTTCTACCACCACTTCCGCACGGACCCGGACGCGCCCCTGAGGCATCCCCAGGTGGGCGTGCGCACGCCGGTGCTCGCGCATGACGGGAGGGACCTGGCGGCGGCGCTCCAGACCATCCTGGAGGTGGGGGACGATGCCGCGCTCGAGCAGGGGCTCGACGACGCCTTCCCGGGCACGCGCCTGGAGGTGCGCGCGGACGAGGGGCGCTTCAGCCTGCTCCTGCACATGCCCGGCCTGTCCAGGCCCATGGCGGCGACGGAGCTGTCGGACGGGACGCTGCGCTACCTGTGCCTGCTGGCGGCGCTGCTCAGCCCCCGTCCGCCTCCGTTCCTCGCGCTGAACGAGCCGGAGACGAGCCTGCACCCGGAGCTGCTCAAGCCCCTGGGTCGGCTCATCGTGAACGCGGCGAAGGACAGCCAGGTCTGGGTGACGACGCACGCGGAGGAGCTCGCGAGCACCATCTCCCAGCACTCCGGCGCGGAGCCCGTGCACCTCGTGAAGCACGAGGGCGCGACGACGGTGAAGCGAAACAAGGGGGAGGATGACGCGGAGTGACGCGCTCAATGCCTGTCGAGCCCCGTTACAGCTCACAGCGTCAAGAGTGACAATGACGCAGCATCAGGGCAGTGACACCGGAAGTCTTTGCCTCATGCAGGTGGGTGGATATAGTTGCCATTTCCCTTCAGGCATCAGGAAATCTCCGATGACGACCAGCTACCACGTGGCCCAGCTAGCGATTTCGCTCGCGCGAGAACCGCTTTCTCATCCCATGATGCAAGACTTTGTTTCACAACTGGCTCCGGTGAATGCGCTGGCGGACCGGTCCCCTGGCTTCGTCTGGCGCCTCCAGACCAACGAGGGCAACTCCACGGGTGTCCGCGGTTACGACAATCCGTTGATCTTGTTGAACATGTCCACGTGGGAGTCCGTCGACGCGCTCTTCGACTTCGTCTATCGCAGCGGGCACATCGTGCCGTTCAGGGATCGCAAGCAGTGGTTCCTGCCGGTGGAAGGGCCGCCCTACGTGCTCTGGTGGGTCCCCGCCGGGCACAAGCCCACGGTCGAGGAAGCCAGGGAGCGGCTCGAGCTGCTGGGTCGCGAGGGGCCGTCCCCCCGGGCCTTCGACTTCAAGCACCGCTTTCCGTCGCCGGCCGAGGAGTCCGCTCCCGCGCCCGCGACCGCCGCCGTTCGCAAAGAGGCTGGCGCCGCCTGAGCAGTCGCGGTCCGGGTTGCGCCGGACACATCACGAAGACCAGGGGAGGGCACTGAACCATGTCAGGCGTCATCGAGCTGAGCCAGCAGGAAGCCGTTGAGTTCCACCGCGTCCTCGAAGCGTGGCTTCGGGGGGACGGGCCTCGTTCCTCGGATGCGTCCTCACGCCTGGAGCGCGCGTTCGCACCCGACTGCAAGCTCTTTGCGCCCGGGGGCGTCGTCGAGGAGAAGTCCGTGCTGATGGCCCGGCTCTTCCAGGCCCACGGCTCCAAGCCTGACATGGAGATCACCATCGAGAACTTCGCCCCGGTGTGGTCTCGGGACGATGTCGCCCTGGTCAGCTACATCGAGTGGCGGAAGTCGGGCGGGCAGAGAACGGGCCGGTATGCCTCCGTGTTGTTCCGTGCAGACGCGGATGCTCCTGGCGGCGTCCGGTGGTTGCACATCCACGAAACCTGGCTGGCGAACCACGGCCCCAGCTAGGTCGCGGTCCACACCCCGCGCTGCGCGGATGACCCCGAGGCAAGGAACCTTCTTTGAAACTCACGACACTGGCTGACTTCGAGCTGAGCTACACCTGGATGGAGTTCCTGGACTTCGGGAACGGCGGCCAGTACCTCGCGATTGTCGACGGGTCGTTCACCGGGGACCAGCTCGCGGGCGCGGTGCGCTTCCTGAACGTGCCGGTGAAGCGGCCCGACAACGTGAACCTCCCCGCGCTGCGGGGCGTGCTCACCACGCAGTCCGGGACCAAGGTCTACCTGGAGATGAATGGCGTCTCGCTGCTGAGGGCCGCTGACCAGGCGAGGGTCTGCACCGCGTCCGTCATGTTCCGCAGCGGCGACCCCGCCTACGCACGGTTGAACAACGCGTTCGGCCTCATGGAGGGGATCCTGGACGCCTCCAACCAGGCGCGGGGGCGCATCTACCTGTGTGAAAACACCCATGGCCTGAACGAAGTGGCGGCGCCAGCCCGGTAGCAGGCGCCGCCACCAAGACGGCCCTGTCTCAGGCGGTCTCCCGGCTGGGGCGTCCAGGCCGCAGCTCCGCATCGAGCCCGGCCCCCAGCCGCCGCACCGTCCCGGGGAGGCTTTCGATGTCCGCGACGGTGGTGTTGTTGTTCACGATGCAGACACGCAGGACCGTCATCCCCTCCACGGAGGTATGCGAAGGATAGGCAGCGCCGCTGAGCTGCAACCGCTGGAGGAGCTTCTTGTTCAGGGTGTTGAGGTAGTCGCGGTGTTTCGCGGGGTCCGCCTGGAGGTCCTCCGGCAGATAGCGGAACGTGGTGATGCTCAACCCCTGCGTCAGGGCCTGGAGCTCCGGCTCGGCTTCGACCAGGGCGTGCAGGTGGCGCGCAAGCCGGATGTCGTCTCCAATCATCCTCGCGTAGCCGGACGCCCCCGCGTGTTGCAGGCAGAGGCGCACCTTGAGGGCTCGCAGGCTGCGCGTCGTCTGCGGACCCAGGTCGCGGAGCTGAAGGGTCTCAGGCCCTCCCAGCAGGGCCTGCTCCTCGCTGTCCGCGTAGTAGGTCGCGCCCTCGTGGAAGGTGTCGTAGAGCACGCGCCGGTCCCGCGTCAGCAGACACCCGACGTCGGCGGGGACGTACATCCACTTGTGCGGATCAATGACCAGCGAATCCGCCTCCCGGAGGGCCTGGAGCTCCGGGGGCGCATCGGGTGACAGCACCGCGAGCCCTCCGTAGGCGCCATCCACGTGGAACCACAGCCCCTGCTGCTTGCAGAGGGCGGCAATCTCCGGCAGCGGGTCCACGGCACCGGTGCCCGTGGTCCCCGCCGTCGCGGTGACCATGAAGGGCTTGAAGCCCGCCCGCAGGTCGGCCTGGATGCGTTGCTCCAGCTCGGCGACCTGCATGCGCCCACTGTGGTCGGTGCCAATCTTCCGGAGCGCCCTGGCTCCCAGCCCGCAGAGGTTGACGGCCGACAGGATGCTCGTGTGGGCCTCCCCGCTGGCATAGAGACACAGCTGCTCGCCAGAAGGGCCCGTCACGCCCTGGCTCCGCACGTCCCAGCCCGCCTTGGTGTGCAGCGCCGCGCGGACCGCGACCAGGTTGGCCAGGGAACCACCGCCCAGGAACAGCCCCCCGCAGTCGGTGGGAAAGCCGACGAGCCTGGCCATCCAGCGCACGGTCTGCGCTTCCAGCGACACGGTGATGGCACAGGTGGGAAAGCTGGTGACGGGGGGATTGATGACGGACGCGAGCAGGTCCGACAGGGCCCCGAGCGGACTGGGTGACCCCATGATGTAGGCCCAGAAGCGCGGGTGGGCCGTGGAGACGGCGTGCTCGCTCAGGAGCGAGAACGCCCGCTCCAGCACCGCCTGGGACGCCTTGCCCTCCTCCGGGAAGGGGTCCGCATCGAGCAGCTCCCGGATCCGGAGGGCTGACTGCTCGGGCCGGATGGGCTGCGCCGGCAGGCCCTCGAGATACTCCCCGAGCTGCTCCACGAGCTGGTGCCCCAGGGTCCGGAACTCGGCGGCGGACAGGGCGGCACTGTCCGTGCGGCCCCGCGGATCCACCGACTCAGTCATGGGCAGGTGCCTCCGCGGCCTTGGCCAGCTCGGCGGCGACCGGGTTGGCGCCGGCGGGGATGAACGACTCCAGGTAGTCCGTGGGCAGATGTGCCTTCATGACCTTGACCAGCTCCGCCTTCGCCCCGTCGTCCAGGACGTTGTTCCCCTTGGCGAGCTTGCGCACCGTCTCCCGGTAGAGGCGCAGGTAGCGGCGCTGGGCCTCCAGGCCCTCCTTCGGAGCCACCATGGCGCCGTGCCCCGTGTAGAGCTGCCGGCACGCGGAGACCTTCTTCTCGAGCAGGTCCAGGTTCTTCAGCCACAGGGCCGAGTGGCCATCGTTCATGAACGAGTGGACGCCGTTGAAGACGATGTCCCCCACGAACGCCACGGGAGACGGACCGCCGACCACCCAATAGCTGTCCCAGTGGGACTCTCCCTCCCCCAGCTCACCGACGGTGAAGGGGACTCCATCGAAGGACAGGGTCTCTCCGTCCTTGACGAACCGGTTGGGAAACCGCCGCTTCGCCGGCCAGTCATCGCCGAACACGGGCTTCCACTGCTTCTCCTTGGCATCGTCGATGCGCCGGATGACCCGGTCCACGCCCTGGGTGGCAATCATGGGGATGTCCAGACCCCGGGAGATCTCCACCGCGCCGTTGTAGTGGTCCGGGTGCCCGTGCGTGATGATCAGCGCGACGAGCGGCTTGCCAATGGAGTCAATCAGCGCCCGGAACCCCTGGGCGTCGGAGACCCGCATCGTCGTGTCGATGGCCACCACGGAACGCGACGTCTCGACGGCGAAGGCGTTGGTGAACAGCCCCTCGCACCCCGAGCTGAAGACATGGACCCGCAGCGCGTCGAGCGCGGGCGGCGCGGGGGGCTTGCTCTTGTCTGGCATTTGTTTTCACCGGGGTGAGGAGGGCTCGGCAACCGCGGCAGAGGGCTCGGAAGGGGCACCGGACCACGCGGCCCCGCCCCCTTCGGTGGACCCGCGCGCGAGTTCCTGGAAGAGGGCCTGCATCCCCTTGGCGGGCTCGGGAGAGAGCCCGGCATTGCACAGGAGCATGCTCAGCTTGGGGAGATCCACCGCCGCGACACCTGGAAACACATGGTGCTCCCGGTGCAGCGTGCGCGGCAGGTAACTGATGAGGACGCGCGGAAGCAGTCCCAGCCGGGTTGACCGGGCGCTGACGTTGAGGTCCTCCGACTCCTGCGTCCACCGGTGCTCGGTCAGGTCCATGAGCGTGAGAATCATGGGGTACACCGTGTACATCGGCAGCAGCCACAGCAGCAGGAAGGGGCGCCAGAGGCCGAAGTACGCCACCCCCCCGAGCACGACGGCGAAGAAGACCAGCTTGATGCGCCGCTCCCGCTCCATCTCCGGATCATCCCGGAACGGCAGGAACAGGGTCCGCAGGTGGTTGTCCCTCCACTTGATGGCGCCATCCCCCTTGGGCGGCACGTAGTCCTGACGGCCCTTGAAGAACTCGAGGAAGGTCAGGAGCCCTGCCTTGATGCAGGTCCACACCAGCCGCCCGGGAGCGTAGGGGCGCACGGTGTCCCCGCGCAGCTGCCGCCCCAGCCAGTTGGGGTCTTCCGGGGTGAACAGGTTCCGGTGATGGAGCAGGTGCACCCGTCGCCACTGGATGAAGGACCAGGCTTCCGGATGATGGAACATCACCAGGTTCGACAGCGTCGTGCCGACGGCGGCGTTGACCTTGTGGGAGCGGAAGAGGCCGTAGTGGCTCGCATCGTGGTTCAGGATGTAGAGCGAATGCTGCCGCCCCGCGATGAAGACGATGGCGAGGAGCGTCACCAGGGGGTGGTGGAAGTAGGCCTCCGCCGCGAAGGCAAGCGCAATGGCCGCATAGACTGTCGCGTAGAGCAGGACGCTGCGCCACGGCCGGACCTTGTGCAGGGCACGGACCTCCTGCCACGCCTCCTTGGGAAGCAGGTGGCTGGCCTGAGCGCCGAGCACCGGCCACTCACGTCCACCTTCGGGCGTACGCTCAACCGCGCTGGATTCTGGTTGTCTCATTCCGTCAATCTCTCGCCAGGGTCCCCTGTTTCAAACCAGGGGAGACCGCCTAGACCTTTTCGCCACGGGCCCGGGCCGCGCGCCGCAACGCCACACTCGTCCCGTGGACGCCCCAGTTTTCGGGGTCGATCTCCTGGATGACGATGAAGGTGGTCGCAGGGTCCTTCTGCAGGACATCCACGAAGACCTTCGTGATGCGCTGGATGATCTCCAGCTTCTGCTCCGCGGCGAGCTTGTCCCCGGTGAGCTGGATGTTGACGTATGGCAATGGGTGTCCCTCGGACAAGGCTGGGTTCGAGCGGGTCTCAAGTGAAGCGGCAAGGGGCGGACGGCCAGGACCCATGAAGCGCCTGGCCGCCGCCTCCTGCCATGAGAGGAGATTCTAGGTGAAGCAGTCCCCTCAGGGGACCTTGTGCGCGCCGCGGTAGGGACCGACGGAGGACTCCTTGATGCCCCGCACGTGGTCGTTGAGCTTGTCGACCACCGCGCCCGCGGTATCCAGGCGGAGCATGATGCCCAGGACGATCTCCGGCATGACCGCCGGGTTGCGCTCCAGCAGCGGCACGATGATCTCACCCATCCAGGCGTTGGCGTGCTCCACGTCGACCGTGGTGTGCTCCAGCAGGTAGGCCAGCTGCTTGTCGCCGACACCCAGACGCCGCCAGCCCTCGATCTGCCATTCGAAGCGGCCGGGGATCATCGTCTCGGTCGCCAGGAGCGCCCCGAGGATCTCCGTCAGCCGGGAGCGGTTCATCGCCATGCTCATGTACATGTTGACGAGCGCCAGCTCCTCACGGATCAGCAGGTCGATCCGGTCCGTGTAGACATTGCTGGGCAGGCCCAGGTAGTCCATGAGCTCGAAGCGCATGTTCCGGTGGACGCGCGCATCCTCGGCGTGACCGACCTCGTCCCAGAAGTTCTTGGCCAGCTCCAGCTTGATGCCCCCGTACACGCCCGGCATCATCAACGCGATGATGTCGCCGAAGAGCGCCTCGAGCGGCGTCTCCTGGAGGAAGAACTCCCGCATCTGCTCGAAGTTGGCCTTGTCACGCAGGAACCCGAAGATGGGGTGCGTGACGTTGGACGGATGGGAGCGGACGGTCTGCGTGACCCACTCACGGAACTGCGCCGCCGGGGGCAGCGCATCGATGATGGGCGCGTACTTCTTCTTCGAGGCCTGATGCCAACACTTCTCCAGGATGCCTTTGAGCTGGCTAAATAGCGGATCGCCCACGTTGAGGCGCTCCACCGTCCAGGGGGCGGTGAGCTGCGCCATGTTGATGACGTAGAGGACGCGGTGTGCCTCGGTCAGCGCAGCTTCGTCGCCCTTCTCGAAGGCATTCCGCGCAAGGAGATCAACCTGCTCCCGAAGCTGGTTCCGGGCCCCGACAGGCATGCCGTCGAAGTCCTTGGAGAACAGCCACGACTTCACTTCAGCATGGAGACCTTGAAGACCGCTTTGAGTCGACATTCTGCATCCCTTGCGCAGAGGAGGTCTGGAGGTGATTGATTGCGTGTCGTACCGCCCCCCTCTGAGTGTCGGCAGCGACACACTCTGTGTACCAAGCCAGACGCGTCCGAGGAAAGCGCGAAAATGGTTCCGCCCGATCTGGAAACTGCCACGGATGGGGGCGCGCGACCTCCAGAGCCCCCCAGGGAGGACGGATCATTCCTTGCCGGAGTGTGTTGAATTGAGAGGGTGTTCAATGCAGTGCGGCATGAGGCCGTCGCTGTGACGCGTCAGTCACGCAGTCACGCGGCGGCAGGCCTGACGCACAACGCCACATCGGCGATCGCGTCAAACGAGCCCTGGGTTAAGGAGTCCTGACGTGTGGGACGAATCCTGATGGGAAGCTCCGCCCTGAGCCCTGGCCTCTACTTGACGCACAAGCCCGTGGGCCCCACGAGCTTCTCCGTCGTGCGCACCTTCCAGGAGGAGGCCCAGGCGACGCGTCCCGGCCGGCGCACGGCGCTGGTGCACGGCGGCACGTTGGATCCGTTCGCGGAAGGGCTGCTGCTGATGCTGGTGGGTCCGGCCACGCACCTGTTCGACCTGCTGCACGCCGTGCCCAAGACGTACGTGGCCCGCGTGGAGTGGGGAACGGAGATGGACACCGGCGACCTGCACGGCCGCCCCGTGCACCAGGGGGATACGGGGGCGCTGACCCCGGCCCTGCTGGACGCGGCGCTGGAGCCCTTCCTCGGGTGGACGGAGCAGGTGCCCCCGGCCACCAGCGCGAAGAAGGTGGACGGTGAGCCCGCCTACCGCAAGGCGCACCGGGGCGAGGTGGTGGACCTGCCCCCCTCGCGCGTCTACCTGCACGCCGCGCGCTGGCGCTCCCACGACCTGCCGCGCGCCAGCGTCCTGGAGCTCACCTGTCGCGGCGGCTACTACGTGCGCTCGCTGGCCCGCGACCTGGGCCGCAAGCTCGGTGCTGGCGCGCACCTCTCCGCGCTGCACCGCACGGCCATTGGCCCGTGGAAGGATCCGGGCCCCGGCCAGCGCGTGGAGCTGCACGGCCACGACGTGCTCCCCTGGGCGCGCGTCCGGGAGCTCACCGACCAGGACGTGGGCGCCCTGCGCCGCGACCAGTCCATCCCCCTGGCGCCCCTCCATCCGCCCGGGTGGCGCCTGCCTCCAGGCTTCCCGGATCCCCACGCCCCCGTGCGCGGCTTCCACCAGGGACGGTTGACCTTCCTGCTGACCGAACGCGACGGCGCGCTGTGGCGCGAGACAGAGCTGCGCGGCGGCGTCTAGACGTCCGCCCCAGGCCCGGCGTCCCCGAGTCCCCGGCCCTGATGACCGCCGTCACCACCCCGGGGTGGGGGGGGCTGGTGACAGTCATCACCGGTGGTGACAGTTGTCACCACCCCGAAGCGCCCGGCGTCGCCACGTAACCCATTGGAATCACGGTGGACCGACACGTGGGCGTGGGTGGCACGACACGCGCAATAGGTCCCGGCATGACTGCTTCCGCAAAGGAAGCCGCTCCTCCCGGAGATCAAAAATGACCATCGCCAAGAACGCTTCCACCGCCGTCAAGACCGCCTTCTCCAGCAAGCCCGCCCTCTCCAAGGCGGAGCAGAAGCTCCTCGGCGGCCACTCCAAGCTGCACGGCAAGGAGGCCGCGCAGATTGGCCAGATGAAGTCGCAGCTGGCGGACATGAAGGCGCAGCTGACGACGCTGAAGGAGGCGGTGAAGCGGGGTGACCAGTTCACCACCGGCAGCCGCGGCTGCTGGACCCCGACCCCGCAGTGGACCCCCAAGGACCTGGGCGCCATGGTGGAGCTGAACAAGCTGAACCAGACCTCGGGCTCCATCGGCGCGGGGCAGATGGCGGACACCATCGAGCGCGCCGTCGGGGACCTGGACGGCCAGGCCGCCTCCAGCGAGTACCGCACCGTCGCGGACTGGGCCATGAACAACCGCGAGCGCCTCACGCCGGAGGCGAAGCAGGTGGTGGACATCTACTCCAAGTACGCGGCCATGTCCCAGGCGCGCGGCGAGTCCGGCATCCCCCAGGACGACTTCAACAAGATGCTCGGGGAGATGCGCGACGTGGGTGACGCCAGCGCGAAGAAGGCGCTCGCCCAGCTGGACCGCAAGGGCGGCACGGTGTCCGGCGAGGACATGGCCCGCGCCATCAAGACGGGCACCGCGGACCACGACGGCCAGGCCGCCGGCGCGGAGGCCAAGGAGTTCGAGAAGTGGGCCTCCAAGAACGAGAGCCGCCTGAGCCCGGAGGCGAAGGAAGTCCTGGACGTCTACCGCAAGCACACGAAGGCGGCGCAGGCCCAGGGCCGTGAGGGCATGACGCCCTCGGAGACCGCCGCCATGAACAGCGAGATGCGCAAGGTGGGCGCCGGTGACGTGAGCGCCCGCAAGGCCACGGAGGCGCTCGACAAGGAGAATGGCCCCATCTCTGGCGAGGACCTGACCAAGGCCATCCGCGAGGGCATCTCCGACAAGGACGGGAACTCCACCACCTCCGAACTGAAGGAGTTCGAGAAGTGGGCCTCCAAGAACGAGAGCCGCCTGACGCCCGAGGCGAAGAACGTCCTCAAGACCTACCAGGACGCCGCGAAGAAGGCCGGCCCGGAGGGCATGACGCAGAAGGAGACGGACTCCATGTTCAAGGCCATGGGCCGCTTCAAGACCTTCAACGACAGCTCCATGCGCAACGCGCTGGAGGGCCTGGACTCCAAGGACGGGAAGATCAACGGCAAGGACCTGACGGCGGCCATCAAGAAGGGCGCCGCGGACCATGACGGCAAGGCGGCGGGCGCGGAGTTCAAGGACGCGATGAAGTGGGCGCGCCAGAACTACGACCGCCTCACGCCGGACGCGAAGAAGGTCGTGGAGACCTACGAGAAGTACGCCTCCCGCGCGCAGGCCCACGGCTCCACGGGCATGGCCCAGGGCGACTTCAACAGGATGATCAAGGAGATGGAGTTCGTCAGCAGCCCGCCGCGCCCGCGCCCGATGTTCTTCGCGGCCTGAGCCTCATCGCCGCACCGTTGAACGGGGGGAAGTACGGGGGGACGTAAGCAGGGGGGGATTACAGCCACACGCATCCACGGAGTTCCCGCCGGAGGTAGCCCGGCGGTGAACCCAGAGGTGCCCCGGACCTTCGGGGGAGGGTCCGGGGCCCTTTCATTTTCTACGGCTGCGTCGCCTTGGACTTCGCGACGGTGGCCTTGGCTTCCTTCACCACGTTCTCCACGGTGAAGCCGAACTTCTGCTGCAGCGCCTTGATGGGCGCCGAAGCGCCGAAGCTGCGCATGCCGATGACGCTGCCGGTGTGGCCCACCCAGCGCTCCCAGCCGAACGCCGCGCCCTTCTCCACCGCGACGCGCGCCTTGATGGACGCGGGCAGCACGCGCTCCTGGTACTCGGCGGGCTGCTGCTCGAACAGCTCCCACGACGGCATGCTCACCACGCGCGTCTTCACGCCCTCGGCCTGGAGCTTCTCCGCGGCCTCCACCACCAGCGACACCTCCGTGCCGGTGCCGATGAGGATGACGTCCGGCTTGCCGCCTTCCGCCTCCTGCAGGATGTACGCGCCCTGGGACAGCCCGGACGCCGGCGCGAACTTCGTGCGGTCCAGCGTGGGCACCGGCTGCCGCGACAGCACGAGCACCACCGGGTGGTGCTGCTGCTTCGCGATGAAGCGCCAGGCCTCCGTCACCTCGTTGGCGTCACCGGGGCGCAGCACGATGTTGCCCGGAATCGCGCGCAGCGACGCCAGCTGCTCCACCGGCTGGTGCGTGGGGCCGTCCTCGCCCAGGCCAATGGAGTCGTGGGTGAAGATGTGGATGGACGGAATCTCCATCAGCGACGACAGCCGCATCGCCGGGCGCTCGTAGTCGCTGAAGATGAGGAACGTGGCGCCGTACGCGCGCACGTGGCTCAGGTTGAGGCCGTTGACGATGGAGCCCATCGCGTGTTCGCGCACGCCGAAGTGGATGTTGCGGCCCGAGTGCTCGCCCGGCTTCATGGACGTGGAGGACGCCAGGTACGTCTTCGTGGACGGGTTGAGGTCCGCGGAGCCGCCCACCAGCCACGGGTAGTTCTTCGCGAGCGCGTTGAGCACCTTGCCGCCCGACTCGCGCGTGGCCATGCCCTTCGCGTCCGCTGGGAACACCGGCAGCTCCTTGTCCCAGCCGTCCGGCAGCTCGCGCTTGAGCAGCCGCTCCAGCTCGTGCGCCAGCTCCGGGTGCTGCTGGCGGTAGCCCGCGAGCGACTTCTCCCACGCCTCGCGCAGCTGCTTGCCGCGAGCGCCCATGCGCTCCTGGAAGCGCTCACGCACGCCGTCGGGCACGAGGAACTGCGCGTCCTCGGGCCAGCCGTAGTTGCGCTTGGCGCCCTTGAGCTCCTCGGCGCCCAGGGGCTCGCCGTGGGCGCTGGCGGAGCCCTGCTTCTTGGGCGCGCCGTAGCCGATGAAGGAGTTGACGACGATGAGGGTGGGCTTGCCGCGCGCCTCCTTGAAGGTGCGGTAGGCCTTGCCCAGCGCGTCCAGGTCGTTGGCGTCGGTGACCTGGATGACGCGCCAGCCGTAGCCCTCGAAGCGGCGGCCCACGTCCTCGGTGAAGGCCAGGTCGGTGCTGCCGTCGATGGAGATGTGGTTGCTGTCGTAGATCCAGCAGAGGTTGGGCAGCTGGAGGTGGCCGGCGAGTGACGCGGCCTCGGACGCGACGCCCTCCATCAGGTCGCCGTCGCCGCAGATGGCGTAGACGTCATGGGTGAACAGCTCGAAGCCGGGCTTGTTGAAGTGCCCCGCGAGCCAGCGGCTGGCGAGCGCCATGCCCACGCTGTTCGCGACGCCCTGGCCCAGCGGGCCGGTGGTGGTCTCCACGCCGGTGGTCCAGCGGTACTCGGGGTGGCCGGGGGTGGCGGAGTCCAGCTGGCGGAACTTCTGGATGTCCTCCAGCGACACGGCGGGCGCGTCCGTCACGGTGTACTCGCGCTCCACGCGCTTGACGCCCGCCAGGTGCAGCAGGCTGTAGAGCAGCATGGACGCGTGGCCGTTGGACAGGATGAAGCGGTCGCGGTCCGGCCAGATGGGACTGGCCGGGTCGTAGCGCAGCTCCTGCTGCCACAGCTGGTAGGCCACGGGAGCCAGCGCCATGGGGGCGCCCGGGTGGCCCGAGTGGGCCTTCTCCACCGCATCGATGGACAGCGTGCGGATGGTGTTGATTGCCTGTGTATCGATCTTCTCGGTCGTCATGCGGCCTCCCGCGCCGGACTGCGTCGCGGGCGCACCATGCCGTAACTGGGCGCGGTGCGCCGCACGAAACGCGCCCGCCGCCCGGTGGGCTGGCCAGCAGGGGACACACCGGGAATGTCCCGAAGGCTACCGCCGCGCCGCTGCCCCCTACTCGCTCGGGTTCAGCAGGGGGAGCAGCTCCGGGATGGAAATCCCCAGCAGGACATACCGGCCGCCATCGGACGGGGCCCAGGCGTAACCGAAGTGGAAGGCCCGGGCCAGGTTGACGCCAACGCCCAGGGCCAGCCGGACGTTGGGTTCGTTCTCGGTGCTTGAGCTGGCTGCCGAGGCGCTTCCCGCGACCAGGGAGATGGACGGCGCCACGGCGAAGTATTCCGCCAGGTTGGGGAAGGTTCGCGTGTTGAAGCTGAGGGTGAAGGGAAACGTCACCGCCACGGAGGCGGAGCGGTTGGGGCTGATGGGAAGGGCGAAGGACACGGGAATGCTGGAGGTGGCTTCAACGTCCCGGGGCGAGGCCTCCTGCGTGGCGGAGACGATCTCCGTGATGATGGGCGCGGTGGTGATGAGTCCCAGGTTGTAGACGTTGAAGGAGTCGTTGAAGACGACGATGTCGGCGCGCTCCGGGACCCGGTAGATGACGCGGAAGGTGACGCGCCGGTTGAGGTAGTCCTTCCAGGGCACCAGCAGCTTCCGGCTGCATCCGGTCTCGAAGCCCAGCTCCACCTTGGTCTTGCGAGTCTTGCCGTCCTTGCCGTCGGGGACTTCCAACTCGAAGACCCAGGGGCTCTTCATGATGGCGCCGTAGGGGAACTGGTAGCAGTGGGGATAGCCCAGCCGGAGGGCCACCTCCGCGTCCTGGTCGATGAGGTCTGCCAGGGGTTCCACCGTGCCGCCGGCTTCCTCCACGAGCAGCAGGGAGCCCACGCTCTTGACGATGGACAGGGTGAGGGAGTCCTTCACCTCGATGCGGACGTTGTCGAAGTCCGGCTCGGAGGTGTCGGACACCAGGGAGCGCCCGAAGCTGGAGAAGCGGTCATTGAGCCGGCGGACGATGCGGTCCGACAGTGCCCGCTTGTGGGCCTGCCGGAAGGTCCGGATGGAGTTGTCCTTGTCCGGTTCGTCGAAGCGGAAGCGGGGGGCCTTCTTGGCCTCGCTCCAGGCCACGGCACCCCGGGTCCTGTTCGCGGCGTCAAAGCAGAACGTGTAGATCAACAGCGGATTCGTCTCACCGTCGCGAATGAGCCACCGGTTGAAAGAGTCGTGGACGGGGGGCTTGTTGGTGGGGCTCGTGCTGGACTTGGGGAAGTGGGGAACCATGGAGGGCACCACGTCGCGTTCACTCTGGAGGAGGGCGTTCTCCTGGAGGCAGAGGAACTCCGCAGTGTAGACGGCCTCCACGGTGATCTTGACGTTGGCGATGGGTTCGGCCCGGTCATCGCCTCGCCAGCGCACGAGAACGAGCTCCCGGTCAGGCAGCTTCTGGATGTCCTCCTTGAGGACCTCGGTTTCGGCCTGGACCGTGCCGGATTCCGCCTTGAAGCGCAGCCGGCTGAAGAGGGACAGGGCGCTCAGGGACACGCCGTCGGTCTTGAAGTGCACCACGAGCCGGTCGAGCCGGTGCTGCTCACCGCCATCGGGGAGCAGGCTGTTCGAAGAGATGCCCAGTCGGAGTGTCTTGCCTGCCTCTGATGTGGGCTCATAGACAGCCAGGTACTCATAGGGCTGCGCGGAAGCGCTCGCGGCGGTGAGCAGACACAGCACAGTCAGGAGCCGGGTCAACACGGCCCCGCGGGTTCGTTCGTGCATGGTGGTCCTCGTAGGCGGGTCCAGTCAGACGCGGGGCCATGAAGCCCGGCGTCGGCCTGACAGGCATTGTTGTTAAGCAAGGCACATGCCACCAGCGCGCAGGGCAAGACCGCGAGGCGTTGGACTAACCCGGCCATCCACTCAGACAGAGTGGACGAAAGCGTCCAGTCCGAGCAGGACGGTACGACCCAGGGGGCACCGCCTGTCCATGTCTGGACGCCAGGCATGCACATTGCTTTGATGGTCAGCGCCAGATTGGTCCTGCGTTGACGGCGTCAATCCATTGCCGCGAGGAAGCCCATGTCGAAAACAGAGGAAGCCCCGTGTTTGCAACCCACGGATGGAAGCAGGGACTTCAATCGAGAGATATTGAGGGGCGTCTATCGGCAGCTCTTCAAGAAACCCCTGGTCGTGGGAATGCCAGTCCCCGGAGGGTATGAATCGGGGGAGACATTGCGTGGGGAACTCTGCCGGCATGTGTCAGCCGGTGGCGGCGAAGCACCCCGGCAGGAAGTCGCCACGATGTTCAATCGCCTCTACGTAGCTCAGACAGACACCCACATCACCGTGCCCTTCAGTCTGACCAAGGAACAGTGGGAGGACTTGGCGGAGGCACTCTCGAACAACAGCTACGCGCTGCTCCGAGACATCAAGGACGGTGTTGCGGAAGACTCACCCGGGCCGGACGCGAGCGGCGTGCTGAAGGTGGGGCCGCTCGAGCTTGGCTTGCTTTATCAGTGGTTGTTCAATCCCGTGGATGAGGCTCAAGCTCACAATTATCTCCATGCGTTGAAGAAGGCGGCGAAGGAGTCTGGTGTAGAGGCCGTCAAAGCGGTGCTGGGCGTGCTCTTCAACGACCGCAGGTTCACGGGAGTTTGCTGGATGAACTACCCAAACCCCTTCCCCATTGTATCGCTCAGCTTCGAAGAGGGACTCCTTGCCCAGATTGCATCCTTCGTGAGGGATCCCACCCTTAGTTATCTGGAGCCATACGAGGGCGGAGCCGTGTGCTTCGTGGATCAGCCTCACGAGAAGGACAACATGTGTTACTGAGCCCATGGGCCCCAGCGACCTCGAATACGCCGTCACCCTCGATGCGCTGCCCACGGACCTCCAGCCCTTCGCGAAGGAGCTCCCCTTCCACCTGGGCCTGACCGCCCACCCCGAAGGTGGCTGGGAGGACTACAGCGCCCTGGCCCCCTTCCAGCGCCTGCCGGCCTACGCGGCGGAGCGCTCGGGCCCCGCACTTGCTCCGGAGTTCCAGGCCCGCTACCTCCGTGCCCACCACCGAGGAGGCTTCTTCGGCCTCCTCATCGATCGGCTCGAGGACGGGCAGGTCCCGGTTCGCCCGGAGTGGCCCCGCCTCCGTCAGGCCCTGTTCGACCAGTGGCTGCAATCCCTGACGGAAGCGACCGGGAACGAAGCCCTCGCGACCCAGGCCCTCCACGCGGCCATCGAGGACTGGATCGACGCCGTGGCTACCGAGAGGGCCTTGCGCACCCGCCGCAGGCTCTCCGTGGCCCAGTACGCACGCCTCGTGAGCCAGAAGGTGTCCTGGTTGGGGACCAGCGCCTTCTGCCTCCTCCTCGCCCACGGAGACCCCGCGCGGCTGCCTGTGTTCCGCCGTGCCTTCGACCTGCTCCTGCTCAGCTCCCAATGCCTCGACGACGCCCTCGACGCCGACGAGGACACCCGGCTCCACGGCATCGGCTTTCCGGAGGCGCTGGGCCATCCGCCCCGAGGGCTGCTGCGGACCGCGCCCGGGGTGGCCCGGCTTGGCGCAACCCTGGCGCGCGAAGGCGGCTTTCACGAACTGGGGACCTGGCTTGCGGAACGCGCACGAACCCTGGATGAATCCCAGTCCGGGAAGTCGTCACTCCAGGCGGAGATGAGCGCTCTTGCCTTGGTGGCGGCCGTGACACAGCTCTACGGGGGGCCCGCCGTCACGAACCCATGAACCCGCTGGGGCAAGGAGCCCGGGGCCATGACGTCTGGCGTGACGCGCAGCCGGTGGTGGACCGTCCTCCTCCTCGCTGTCCTGGGCGTGGGGCTGAGCGCGGGGGTGGCATGGCAGGTGTCGACCACGCTCGGCACCCCCTTCGCCTCGCTGCTGGTGGACCCCTACGGAGCCTTCTCCTCCGTCTACCTGCCCTCGTGGAGCGAGGGCCGGATGCCCCTGCGCCACCCGGACCTCCTCGTGGCCTGCGAGGGAATCCCCCTGGACGGTGACGTCGCGAAGTCAGGGCTGCCCGGAACCCAGCTGCGCGCCTGTGTCCAGGAGGCGGAGCGCCAGGGCCGCGCCCACGTCTCGCTGACGTTCCTCCGGCGGGGTGGCGAACACCTGACCCTGAACCAACCCCTGCGTCGCTTCGGCGCGGAAGAAGGCCTGTTCCTGTTCGGCGTCTATGCGCTGGTGGGCGGCTTCCTGCTGTGGTCGGGCCTGCTGGTGTTGCTGCTCGCGGGAAGGAGGGACGGAGCGTTGGCCTACGGCGTGCTGTGCATCTCCAGCCATGTCTTCCTGCTCACCCTGTTCGACTACCACACGCGCGCCACCTTCATGCCGCTCTTCCTCGTGTCGCGCCTGGGGACGGCGGTGGGCAGCGTGTGGCTGGGATACGCCTTCCCGGAGCGGCCCGTGCGCTTGCGCCGTTTCTGGCTGACCGCGCTGTGGCTGCTGGCGGCGGCGGCCGTGCTCGCGGCGGCGTGGCTGCTGGCCGCGCCTCACCTGGGCCTGGACACGGCCCGGGTCCGTCACTGGGTGGACGTCGCGTCCCAGGGCTCCCTGCTCGTCTGCGGTGTGGCCATTCTCGTCCGGCTCCGGGGCAGCACGGGACGCGCTCGGGCGGAGCTGCTCGCGGCGGCCTGGGGGCTCGCCGCGCTCCCCGTCGTGCTCGCGGTGATTGTGTTCTCCGGCCGGGGCTTCTACCTGGTGGTGCCCTGCTTCATCGCGCTGCTGCCGCTGTCCATCGGCTACGGCCTCATCCGGCACAACGTGCTGGCGGTGACCGCGGTGCTCACGCGGCGGCTGCTGGCCATTCCCCTCGTGCTGGCGGGATTGCTCGCGGCCTCGTTCGCCTGGCTCGCGACGCGGCGGTTGCTGGATGTCTCCACGGTGTCGCAGGCGCTGCCGCTCCTGGTCGCGTCCGCCACCTTCCTGGCCCTGGTCTTGCTCGGCAGACCGCTCGTGGTCCGACTCTTCTTCCCCGCCACCCTCCAGTTCCGTCCCACAGTCGAACAGCTCAGCGACGAGCTGTCCGCCCCGCGTGAGCCCGGTGCCCTCCGGGACACGCTGGAGCGCGTCGTACGGCGCTGGTTGCCCACCGCGCAGGTGCGGCTGCTCGACCTGGGAGAATGGGAGCAGGTCTCCCATCTGCCCGGGGATGCGTCCCGCACGCTCCAGTCCGGCGAACACCTGTGGACGCAAGAGGGCCCCTGGCACCGGAGGCTCCTCGTCCCCATGCGCTCCTCGGGAGAGCTGCGGGGCGTGTTGCTGCTGGCCCCCAAGCATCAGGCCGCGCTCTACACCCACGCGGACCTGGAGCTGCTCCACACCATCGCCAGCCTGGGGGGCGTGGCGCTGCACAACGCGCAGGTGCTGCGCGAACTGGACGTGCTCCGGCAGGCGCAGGTGGGCGCGGCGCACGAGGAGAAGCGGCTCGCCCTCGCGGTGCTGAGCGCGGAGATCTCCCACGAGATCGCCTATCCGCTGAACTTCTTTCGCCACCTGCTCCGCCAGGGGGGCCAGGCCCAGCCACTGGATCCCGAGGATGTCGACATCGGCCGGGAGGAGATCGAGCGGCTGGAGCGCATGCTCGGGTCCCTGCGCCGGCTGTCGCTGCCGCCGCCTCGCGTGGAACCGGTGGCGGTGCTGCCCCGCGCCCGCCGTGCCCTGGACCTCATCCGGGACCAGGTCCAGGCAAAGCGCATCGTCGTCACCGTCGACATCCCCGAGTCATTGGAACTGCTGGCGGAGCCGGATGCCATGGTCCAGCTCTTCGCCAACCTGCTGCGCAACGCCGTCCAGGCGGCGGGAGACGGTGGACAGATGGGGGTGCGCGCCTGGGAGGAGGGACGGGAGCAGCTCCTGGAGGTCTGGGACTCGGGTCCGGGCATCCCGGAGGCCGCGAAGGAGACGCTGTTCGACCCCTGGGTGACGACGCGCAAGGAGGGGCTGGGACTGGGCCTGTCCGTCACGCAACGCATTGTGCGCCGCTTCGGCTGGAACATCGCCGTCCACCGTGAGCCGGGGCGCACCTGCTTCCGCATCCGTGCCCGCCGCCTCGCCGACCCCCGCTCGCTGGAGAGTGCATGAAGATCCTCATCATCGACGACCATCGAAGCGCGCGGCGGATCCTCACGACGGTGCTGTCGTCCATGGCGGGTGTGGAGTTCCGGGAGGCCGCCAGCCTCGACGAGGCGCAAAGGTGCCTTCGCGAGGAGTTTATCGACGTGGCACTGGTGGACATCCGCTTGAGCGCGGACGCGTGCAACACCGACGGGCTCACCCTCATTGAGGAGATTCGCAAGTGCACCAGTGCGGTCCCCATCGTCGTCACCGCCTCCAGCGAGATGGAGGAGATCCGCAAGGCGATGCGTCTGGGGGCCTACGACTATGTCCTCAAGGACGGGCTGTGCAAGGAGCTCATCGTCCCCATCCTCGAAGGTCTGCGGGACCGGCGGAGACTGGAGCAGGAGGTGCAGGTCCTCCGCGCCCGTGAGGGTGCCCAGCGGATGCCGGTGGGCATGGTGGGCACCTCCGCCGCGCTCCAGCGCCTGCTTTCGCTGGTACGGCGCGTGGCCCTGTCGGACCGGCCCGTCCTGGTGCTGGGCCCTACGGGTACCGGAAAGGAGCTGGTGGTCCGAGCGCTGCACGCGATGGGCGCGCGGCCGGACGCGCCCCTGCTGGAAATCAACTGCGGCGCCATCCCCGAGCAGCTCATGGAGTCACAACTTTTCGGCCACGAGCGGGGAGCTTTCACGGGGGCGGAGCGCCGGCAGGACGGCCTGATGAAAGCGGTGGGCCAGGGGACGCTCTTCCTGGATGAAATCGCGGAGCTGCCGCTGAGCCTCCAGGCCAAGCTCCTGCGGGTGCTGGAGGCCGGGCACTTCCGCCCCATCGGTGCGACGGCGGAGCAGCCCTTCCATGGCCGGGTGGCGGCCGCGACGCACGCGGACCTGGAGGACCTGGTGCGGCAGCGGCGGTTTCGCGAGGACCTCTACTTCCGGCTCAACGTGCTGGAGGTCCGGGTGCCTTCCCTGGAGGACCGGTGCGAGGACATCCCGGCGCTGCTCGCGCACTTCGTCCAGCAGCAGCGGCGGCCCCTGCGCTTCTCCTCGGAGGCCGTGGACCTGCTCACGCGGATGGCCTGGCCGGGCAATGTGCGTCAGCTGCGCAACCTCGTGGACCGGGTGGCGGTGTTCGCTGAAACGGATGAAGTCACGCCCGAAGTGCTCTCCGGGCTGCCGGGCCGTTCCGGGCAGGGGACCTCGCGCGAGGACCCCTTGAAGGAACTCGTGCGAATGGTGCTGCGGATGCCCGAGGCGGGAGACAAGCTGGAGCGCCTGGAGCAGGCGATGATCTCCGAAGCCATGACGTTGGCCGAGGGCAACAAGAGCGCGGCCGCGCGGCTGCTGGGGGTGCACCGCAAGGCCATCGAGCGTCGCCTGGGCCGGAAGGAGGACGAGCCCCTCTCCGGCCCGGAGGACTGACGGCCGCGCCCCCTACCGCCGCGCCGTCGCCCCGCGCGGAGTCTTTCCGCGCGTCAGGTGGCTCACCGCCTCACCCAGGCCCTCCACGGTGAGGGCGAACATCGGGAACACGTTGGCGATCATCGCGATGGTGCCCGTTCGCCACGACCCCCGGGGCTCCGGGTTGAGCCACACGTTGCGCTCGAAGTGCTGGGCCAGTTGCATCAGCCACGTCATCCCCTCCAGCCCCTCCTGGCGGTACTGGCCATTGGCATCCGTGCGGATGCCCAGCTCATACGGGGCCATGGACGCATCGCCCACCATCACCAGCTTGTGGTGCCGGCCCACCTGCGCGGTCAGCTCCGGCACGGTGAGCCCGCCCGTCAGCTGCGGCGTGGCGTAGAGCTTCCCGTAGACGCAGTTGTGGAAGTAGTAGGTCCGCAGCTCCTTGAAGTGCGACGCCTGGCTGGCGACGCTGAACAGCCGGCTCACCAGGTGCGCGTACGGGTCCATGGACCCGCCTACGTCCATGCACAGCACCACGCGGGTGTTGGGCCGGCGCGGGGGGCGCGTCACCACCTCCAGCTCGCCCGCGTTCTTCGCGGTGGCGGAGATGCTCTCCTCCACGTCCAGCTCCTCCAGCGCGCCCTCGCGCACGAAGGCCCGCAGCTTGCGCAGCGCCACGGCCATCTGCCGCGTGTCCAGCACCACGTCGTCGCGGTAGCCCGCGTACTTGCGCGCGCCGGCCTGCCACAGCGCCTGCCCCTGCCGTCCGCCCGTGCCGCCAATGCGCACGCCCTGCCGCCCCATGCCGTTGTTGCCAAAAGCAGACGCGCCGCCCGTGCCCACCCAGCGCGAGCCGCCGTCGTGGCGCTCGGTCTGCTCCTTGAGGCGCTGCTCCAATTGCTTGCGCAGCTCCTCCGGGTCCCACTGCTCCAGCAGGGCCAGCTCCTCCGGGCTCAGGTCGCGCCGCTCCTTCGCCTCCTCCAGCCAGGACAGCAGCTCCTCGGTGAGCTTCAGCGCGTCGGACGCGACGCCCTGGAAGTGTGAGAGGAACGCCTGATCAAACGCATCCAGCTGCGTCTCCGAGTGCACCAGGAGCGCGCGCGCCACGTGGTAGAAGCCATCCAGGCTGCTGTCATGCAGCCCGGCCTTCAGCGCCCCGGCGAGGGCGAGCGCCTCCTGGGCGCCCACCTTCACCCCGCGCTTTCGCAGCTCGTAGAAGAACGGCAGGAACATGGCCCGTGTCCTTTCCTTGCACCCAGGCTACGCGCGAGGCCGGCGGCCGCGTCCGAACGCCTCGGCCACCGCCACCAGGTCCTGCTCCTTCTTGAGCAGCGCGCCCAGGAACGGCAGCTGCTCCTCCAGCTTCAATTCCATCACGCCGTTGGCCTTGAGCACGGAGATCCAGTCAATGAGCTCGCTCGTGGAGGGCCGCTTGCGCAGGCGGGTCATGGACCGCAGCTCGTAGAAGACCTTGAGGGCCTGCTCGGACAGCGACGCATCCAGCCCCGGGTGGTGCACATCCACGATGCGCTGCATGAGCTCGCGCTCCGGGAAGTCGATGAAGTGGAACACGCACCGGCGCAGGAACGCGTCCGGCAGCTCCTTCTCGTTGTTGCTGGTGATGAGCACCACGGGGCGGTTCTTCGCCACGACCTCGTCGTTGGTCTCGGAGATGCGGAAGCGCATCCGGTCCAGCTCGTGGAGCAGGTCGTTGGGGAACTCCAGGTCGGCCTTGTCCACTTCATCGATGAGCAGCACCACGCGCTCCGGGGAGGCGAACGCTTCGCCCAGCGGCCCCAGGCGGATGTATCGCCGGATGTCGCGCACGTCCCCGTCGCCGAAGCGCGAGTCATACAGGCGCTGCACGGTGTCGTAGACATACAGGCCGTCCTGGGCGCGCGTGGTGCTCTTCACGTGCCAGGTGAGCAGCTTCAATCCCAGTCCCTGGGCAATCGCCTCCGCGAGGAGTGTCTTGCCAGTGCCGGGCTCGCCCTTGACCAACAAGGGGCGCTGGAGCGTGAGGGCGCAGTTGACGGCAGCCTGCAGGCCCTCGCTCGTGAGGTAGGAGTCGGTGCCGCGGAAGCGGACGGGGGTGGGAACCGGGGTCATGACGGGTTCCTTTAACATCCTGAGCAATGTTTCCATCCCGCCGTGGACGGTTGGGTGTATATCCTGCCCCACATGGCCCCACTTTCCCTTGAAACCGAACTGCGCGACATGGTCCGGCGCGAGTTACAACAGCAACTCGCTCCCTTTCAGAAGGCCGTGGCCCGTATGGCCAAGGGGCTGGAAGCCCTGGATGTCCTGCGAGAGGTGACGCAGCGTCTGGCGCCGCTCTCCAGCCGCCTCGGTGCCGTGGCCGGCGTGCGCACGCCCACGCTGGCGCCGGAGCCGGTGGCCCGCCGCCGTCCGGGTCGTCCGCCGTCCGCGAAGACCGTCGCGAAGGCCGCGGCGAAGACCGCCGCGCCCGCGCTCGTGAAGGCACCCGCCGCGAAGCTCGCGCCCGCGAAGGCGCCCGCTGGCAAGGCCGCCGCTCCCGCCGCCAAGGCGCCCGCCACCCGTGGCCCCGGCCGTCCGCCCGCGCGCGCTCCGGCCGCTGAAGACAATCAGGCCTGCGCGGTCATCGGGTGCAAGCGTCAGAGCCGCTCCAAGGGCTACTGCTCGGCGCACTACCAGAAGCTGCGCCTGCTCATCCGCACCGGTCGCCGTCCGGACGCGTGGGTGGATGGTGCCCGCTCGCAGTCGGTGCAGGACGTGAAGCTGCCCCGCGGTCGCGCCGGCAGTCAGGCCCTGAAGGAAGCGTCGAAGCCGGCCGCTCCCGTCGCGGCGCCTCCCAAGCCCAAGGCCTGGGTCCGCAAGAAGGGCGCGGGCGGTGGCATGGTGTCGTTGAACTGACGGAGGACGTCGTCCTCCGGACGCCTTGCGTGTGGGGTCGCACCTGGCGGCCCCACATGCGTCCGACACGCGGTGCTTCCTTCGATTGACAGGGAGCCCCCGGCGGTGTGATTCCGGGCCGCATGAGCGAGCAATATCCAGTCACCGTCGCGGTCCGTCGCCCCGACGGTCAGGTGGAGCAGGTCCGGGTGGGCACGGCGTACAGGAACGGCGAGGGCTTCACGCTGCAGTTGGGCGAGCTGTCCATGAGCGCCACGCCCATGGCGGCGGCCCCGGCCGCCCGTCGCGCAGCGCCCCCCGCGGGTGCGCCGGCCGGTGGTGGTGGCGACGGCATGACCCTTCCCAACTACGGCCGCAGCAAGGGCGCGCCCGTCTACGGCGCCAGCCTCCAGGACCTGGAGTTCTACGCCAACGGCGCGCGGCGCTCGCTGGCGGACCCCAGCAAGTCGCGCTGGCACGACAAGGAGCGCCAGCTCCTCGCCTCCATCGAAGCGGAGATCGCCCGTCAGCGCGGTGAGGGCGGCGGCGGCGGTGGCGGCGGCGGTGGTGGCGGC
>NZ_RAWG01000620.1 GCF_003611735.1 Corallococcus sicarius
GCCGCGGGGGATGAGCCCCTGCGCACGCTGGACGACGCGCGCGCCGACGACGGCCTCACCCACGACATCACCGGGGCGCATGCGCTCGCGCACGGGCTGTCCGTCCCCCAACGCACCCCGGAGGCGGCAGCGGCGCTCTTCTGGCGCATCTCCGAGGGGGCCGACTTCACCTTCTTCGAGCACTACCTCGCCGACGAGGCGGGCCACGCCCAGGACTTCACCGCCGCGCGCACCGCGCTCGACACGTTCGATGCCTTCCTCCGCGCCGTCGCGGCCACCCGCCCCTCGGACGCTCGCGTGCTCGTGTGCAGCGACCACGGCAACGTGGAGGACCTGTCGGTTCGCGGACACACCGTGCACGCCGTGCCCATGCTCTACTTCGGGCCCTCCGCCCCGGAGGTAGCCTCGTTCACCTCCGTCGCGGACGTGGGACGGGCCGTGATGCGCTGGCTTGGGGCCAACTGAGGGGCTCGGGATGCGGGTGGGTGGCAACGGTACCGGACGATGGAGCGTCGCCTTCCTGGCGCTCGCCCTGCTCTCCGCGTGTGCCTCCGCGCCCCAGAAGCCCGTCGTCCCGGAGGCCACCCTGGACCTGCCCGGCGGCGAGTTCCTCTTCGCCCATGCGCCCGAGGACACCAGGGCCGCCAACATGGTGCGCCGGGCCGTGGCGAAGGCCAGCCCCCAGCTGGCCCGCTGGGGCACCTTCCAGGAACCCGTCACGCTGGTCATCCACCCCGACCACGCCGCCCTGGAGCGCGCCGCGAACCGCTCCGGCTACGACTTCCTGCGCGCCTGGGCCCGCTACGAGCAGGTGGAGGTCCAGAGCCCCCAGACGTGGACGCGCTCCGGCGCCTCGCAGAAGCAGGTGGACGAGCTGCTGCTGCACGAACTCACCCACAGCCTCATGTATCAGTCCTCCGCCACCGTGTCGGACTGGACGCGCAAGGGCATCCCGCTGTGGTTCAGCGAGGGCATGGCCTCCTTCACCGCCGGCCAGGGCTACCGCGTCCCCAGCCTGGAGGACCTCGCCCGCTTCCTCCACCAGCACCCGCAGGCGGATCCGCTCGCACGCGCGGAGTCGCTGTACGAGTCCGAGAACGCCACGGTGTACGGCGCCGCCCACCACGCCTTCACCTTCCTGATGACCCGCTACGGCGAGGAGCGCATCCGGAGCACCTTCTCCGTCATGCGCCAGGGCCGCGACTTCAACGCGGCCTTCCAGGAGGCCATCGGCATTCCCGTGGACGCCTTCCTGCGCGACTTCCGCCGCTACGTGTACCTGCGCGGCTTCAAGGGGGGCCGTCTCAACCCGCCCCCAAGCCGTCCCCGCGACGAAGACAAGGGTCTTCCCTGGATTCCGTTGCTCCCACCGTCAACGCCCGGACCTTCCGGCTCCCCGGACACAACTCTGGAGCCCACAAGCGCGACAAGATGAGGACGCCCGCGATGAGCGGGTTGTCGGAGGCTTCCCCCCCGTGAGTGATTCCAAGATCCACCGCCCGACCCGAGCCCC
>NZ_RAWG01000621.1 GCF_003611735.1 Corallococcus sicarius
GGACAGGCCTGCCTCCTTCACCACGCGCGGCATGCCGTACACCACGCAGGACGACTCCGCCTCCGTGGAGGCGACCTCGATGGTGCCGCCGTGCGCGTGGACGATTTCCCGCACGATGTAGAGCCCCAGGCCGTAGCTCATCTTCAGGGTGCGCGTCGTCTGCGGGCCCTGGCGGAAGGGCTCGAAGAGGTGGGGCAGCAGGGCCTCCGGGATGGGGCGGCCCTGGTTGTGGACCTCCAGCACGACCTTGTTGCGCAGGCCGCGCGTGGACAGGCGCACGGGCGCGTCCGGCGGGCCGTACTTGAGGGCGTTCTCCATCAGGTTGGAGACCACCTGGGCCAGCCGGTCCGGGTCCCACTGCCCCTGGGTGTTGCCCTTGTGCTCCAGGACGATGTCGCGCTGGGGGAAGGCCACGCGGAACTCGTGCGCCACCTTGGACAGCAGCTCCTGCGTGTCCGTGCCGCGCGGTTCAATGACGACGCCGCCCACCAGCCGCGCGCGGGTGAAGTCCAGCAGCAGGCGCGTCAGCCGTTCGATGCGCACCGCCGCGGTGGCGATGCGCTGGCTGGTGCGCACCGTCTCCTCCGCGGGGCCCCCGGCCGCGAGCACGCGCGACCAGTTCATGATGGCGCCCAGCGGGCTGCGGATGTCGTGGCTGATGATGCCCATCAGGTGCTCCTGGAACTCGGAGTGCCTGCGGACCTCTTCCTCGGCCCAGCGGCGCTGGGTGATGTCGCGGCTGATGCCGAACAGGCCGAACACCTCCCCCGCGTCGTCGCGCAGCGGGCCCTTGGTGGTCAGCCACACGCGCTCGCCGTCGGGGCCCTGCTGCAGGTCCTCGTAGGTGAGGGGGTGCCCTGCCTCCAGCACGTCCTGGTCGTGCTTGAGGTTGACGGCGGCCTCGTTGGCGGGGAACAGCTCGCCGTCCGAGTGGCCCTGCACCTCCGCCACGGTGCGGCCCAGCGCGCGGGCGCCCGGGGAGTTGATGACCTGGTAACGGCCCTGCAGGTCCTTGATGTAGATGGCGTCGGTGGTGCCCTCCAGCACGGCCTGGAAGAGGTGTCCGGCGCGCTGCAGCTCCTCGCGGCCCCGGTACTCGCGGGTGATGTCGCGCAGGTGCAGCAGCAGGCCGCCCTCCACGGGGCGCGCGCTCACGTCGAAGCACAGCTCGCCTCCGGGCCAGGGGTGCTCGTAGCGCACGGCGGCCTGGTCGGTGGCGGGCGCGTCCAGGCGCAGGTGCTCGCCCAGGGCGAGCGGGACGCCCACCAGCTTGCGCACGTCGTCGCCCGGCTGGAGGTGGCACGCGAGCAGCTCCCCCATGCGGGGGCTCAGGTAGGCGAGGCGCCAACCGGCGTCCACGGCGAGGAAGGCCTCCGGCAGTCCGTCCAGCAGCGCGAGCAGGCCCAGGCCTGACGCACCCGGCGCGGACGCGGCAGGAGGGCGGGAACGCGGGCTTGCGGGAGCTTGGGGCATCGTCGGATCAACCGGGAGGGTGTGGGGGTGCGGGG
>NZ_RAWG01000622.1 GCF_003611735.1 Corallococcus sicarius
GTTCTGACCGCGCCGGCAAGGATGCACGTCCGGGCCGCCCTGCCCGTCCGCCTGCCCCCCCGCCCGCCTTCACGGCGGCGCCGGTGGCGGAGCCGGAAATTCCCCTGGGCTTCCGGGCCAAGCAGCAGAAGCGCAAGGACACGAAGGCCGAGGCCCGGCTGGAGAAGGCCGAAAAGCAGCGGCTGGCAGCGGCCAAGTCCGTGAAAAAACAGAAGCGGAAGTGATGTGGCGGGGCTGCGCAATGGCCCCGCGCGGTGCCCGTAGGACAAGGCGTGAACGCTCTTGCCCTCGACTCGCTGCCCATGGCCATCGGAATGCTGATGGCTGAGGACACCGCTCCGCTCCCCTGGAAAGCGGACGTGCAGGCCGCCCGCAAGGGAGACCCGTCCGCCTTCGAAGCGCTGGTTCGCAGTGTGCAACGCCCGGTGTACGGCCTGGCGTTGCGCCTGCTCCAGAACGACTCGGAGGCGGCGGAGGTCGCCCAGGAAGCCCTCCTGCGCGCGTACCAGAACCTGCACCGCTACGATGACACGCGCCCGTTCGACCTCTGGGTGCTCGCGATCACCCGCAACCTCTGCCTGGACCTGCTCCGCCGCCGCACCAAGGTGCGCACCGAGGAGCTGGAGCCCATGAAGGAGGTCCTCCCCAGCAGCGACGTGTCCCAGCTGGACGGGGCCATCGCGCGGGAGGAGCGGCAGTCGCTGGAGGCCGCCATGGAGACCCTGTCCGTGGACGACCGCGAGGTGCTGGCCCTCTATTACGTCCAGAAGCGCACCACGAAGGAGATCGCGCAGATCATGGGCTGCGCGCCCGGGACCATCATGGCCCGGCTCTTCCGGGCCCGTGAGAAGCTGCGCAAGAAGATGACGCCCACCGAGGAGGAAGCGCGATGAGCCCCATCCCCTGCCCCGACCTGGAAGTCCTGTTCGCGGAGCTGGAGGCGGGCGAAGGCCCCTGCCTGGACCACGCCGCCGGATGCGATGCGTGCGCCGCGCTCCTGGAAGACCACCGCCTGCTCGAGCAGGACCTCTTCCGGCTGGCGGATCCGCTCCCGCCCCCTTCGCTCGTGGCCAACGTCATGGCCCGCGTCGCGGAGTCCCCCGTGCCCCAGCGGCGCGAGGTGTGGACGGGCCTGGCCATCCTGCTGACCTCCCTGGGCGCCGGCCTGGGCTTCCTCTTCACGAATGACCGGGCGCTCGGCCGCCTGGGCACCGCGTTCGCCTCCACCGTGGGCGACAGCCGCATGTTCGTGGAGGGGTTGTTCAGCGGTGCGCACGCCCTCTGGAGCACCGCGGGCGTGGCGGTGGCCTGCCTCGTCGCCTTCGTCGTCTTGTCGTCGCTGATGGGTCTCAAGCGGCTTGTCGGTTCCCCTCCGTCCCTCTCCGAAGCCTGAGCGTGACCATGAAGACCCTCCCCCGACTGCTGCTCCCCGCGCTGCTCCTCGGCACCTCGCCCGCGTTCGCGCAAGGCGCCCCGGCCACGCCCGCGGTGCTCCAGAG
>NZ_RAWG01000623.1 GCF_003611735.1 Corallococcus sicarius
CACTACTGCGTCAGGGGCCCGATGGATGAACGGGGAGAGCGAGCAGTCTTCGCGGGGAGCGTCGGAGGTTGGCGCGGTGGCAGGTGGGGCACCGAGGCAGCCAGGTGGCAATCCCTTGCGCCATGGCGAGCCGTACGGTGATGAAGCTGTCGCGGAAATGGCGCTCAGGCCGAGAGTGGCTGCGCGTGGGCCTCAGCCGCCCCTCGCGCCGAGGGGGAAAAACGCCGCGCGCGTTCAGCCACGATGAACGCGTAGCAGCACAGTGCCACCGAGACGTGATGGTGCCAGCCAGGGAAGCGGCGGCCTTCGTAATGGTCCAAGCCCAGCTCGCCCTTGAGGTCCTCGTAGACGCGCTCGGTTCTCCAGCGCTGCATCACCAGGCGAATGAGCTGCTTCTTCGTGCTGAGCCCCGGTAGGGAAACGAGAAAGGAATTGGCGGGCTCCGACTCACCGTCCCGCCACTCGATGAGCAGCCACAGCGGCTCCTGCTCTCGCTGGGGGACGCCTGCGGCGACGACTCTGCGCAGGGCGAAGCGCGCCGACAAGTCCTCCTGGGTGCCCTGACGCCAGGTGCACCGACGGAAACCCCCTCGCGCATGAATGCGCAAGGCCAGGTCTGAAACGCTCCGCACGTTGCCGCGGGGCCGCCCCTGTTCATTCAGCACGTGGACGGAGGTTTGAGGGTCCACCGCGACCGCGTAGTGCAAGCCCAGCGAGCGCAGGTGCGCACGGAACTGACTGGAAGTGCCGTAGGCGGTGTCTCCCAGGACAACACCCGGAGGGACACCGTCCTCCACGGCCCGCTCAATCATTTGCAACGCCAACTGGGGTTTCGTTTTGAAGGTGACGTCGGCGGGGATGCGGGCCTCGCGGCGGCGAGCCGCGTCGTTGGCCCAGCCCTCGGGCAGGTACAGCTCGAAGTCGAGGGGCAGGTGCTCGGTGCGGGTGGCGACACTGAGGCTGACGCCAATCTGGCAGTTAGTGATTTTGCCCGCCGAGCCGGTGTACTGCCGCTGCACGCCCACCGAGTGCTTGCCCTGCTTCAGGAAGCCCGTGTCGTCCACAATCCAGACTTCCACCGACTCGCGCTGCACCATCGCTTCCAGCGCGTACCGCGCCGCCTCGCGCCGCACATCCCGGTCGCTCCACTTCGAGTCCACGGCGAAGTGCAGCAACCGCTGGTGCATGGCGTCCACCCGCCTGGGGTCCGGACATGCGCGGGCGGCGATGGGCTCCACGCTCTTGCGCTCCCCGTCTCCCAACAGGCCCATGGCGTAGAGGGCGAACGAGCCGCGCCGGCTCTCCTCGCCGAGCACGTCGCCGATTCGCTGGAAGTACCTCTCAAGCCGCTGCACCGCAGCGGCGTTCATGAAGGAGTCCATACCTACTTCATGAGTAGGGCGCCGCGACGACAACGCAATGGCGGCCAGAGCGCACAGCCCTCAACGGCTCGCTCCCCTTCGCTGCCCCCTGACACAGTAGTG
>NZ_RAWG01000624.1 GCF_003611735.1 Corallococcus sicarius
GGGCAGGACGGGCGGGGACGCGGTGATGGGCCGGCGGTCCTCCCGGGGGCCGGGATCGGCGATGAGGAAACTCGCGACGAGCACCCCCGCCGTCAGCATGACCACAAACCCTATTCCCAGCGCCAGCGCGACGCCCGAGGACGCGGGCTTGCCCGGGGGCGACGTGGGCGGCGGAAGGCGCGCCCGCTCCTGGGTACCTTCCAGGTCGAACGCGATGCCGCAGTAGCCGCAGGTGTAGTGCGTCTGCCCGGCCTGGAGCTTGAAGGGGGCGTTGCAGTCGGGACAGCGGGGTGACCTGGAACGAACGCGAGCCATGAGCTCCGGTCTACACCATCACTCCAGTCCAAAGCGTCCCAGAGTGCCGACGAGGTGGCCCGTCTCGGCTTCGAACACGTCCAGCCAGGTCCAGTGCGGCACGTAGACGCGGCCGGCGTGGATCCAGAGGGCGGATGGGCCGCTGCCCACCTTGGAGCGCGGAACGGGCACGTCCCAGCGCACAGCGCCGGTGCGCGCGTCGCGTCGGATGAGGTGGAAGCCGCCCTGCTGCGCCAGCTCATAGAGGAAGTACACGGAGTCTCCGTCCAGCTCGGCGGTCTCCGGGGGCATGTCCCTCAGGTGGGTGGGGTCCGTGTCGGCGACGTTGCCGTGCCACAGGGGCGTCGTGTGGCCCTTCTCGAACACCGCCACCAGGGGCACGCCCGTCCCCGGCGAGCGGATGCCCGTCGCCACGAGGAAGTCCCCCGCGCGGAAGATGTACCGGGCGGTGAAGCCGCGGATGTCGGAGGGCAGCTCGTCGGTGCTCTCGCACGTGGTGGTGAGTCCCACGGGCCGTCCCATCCCGCACGTCCGGGCGCTCAGCGGCGGCGTCACACAGTTTGGAGGCGCCCTGGGTGCGGGCCGGGCGGTACCCGTGCGCGTGTTCAGGAGCAGGTGCTGCTCGTCCAGCACCTCGACCCAGACCGACTCGGTGTCCCCGGACGGAACGCACAGCCGCTCCGGCGCGTCGGACAGGGGCACGCTGCCCAGCGGCTTGCCGGTCTTCGCTTCGAGCAGGGTCAGCGACCGGGGCCCGCTCATCACCAGCTTGCCGCCCTGGGCGATGACCTTCGTCGTCCTGAGCGCGCCCGCGCCTTCATTGGGCGGGGTCTCCCAGAGCATCGCCAGCGTCCTGCCGTCGAACGCGGCCACCAATTCCTGCGACTTGGAGTCGACGAAGCGGCGGATGTGCCCGATGACGTCGTCCGTCCCATCCCCGTTGACGTCCAGGAACGCGGGCGCGTCCAGGTTCTCCCACTGGAAGGCCGTGGCCCGGTCGGGCGGAATCAGCGTGAAGCTGGAGCGGCCCCAATGCAGCCGGGGCCCCCGGAGGGCGAGCACCGCGACGGGCACCGCCGTCCCCACGGTCACCAGCCCCACCACCAGACACCCCGCGACCGAGGAGCGCCGGGGCTTCGGAGGAGGCCGTGGGGGCGGAGGG
>NZ_RAWG01000625.1 GCF_003611735.1 Corallococcus sicarius
CGTCATCATCACGTATCCGTTCCTCTTCAACTCGGTCGGCTACTGACGCGGGTGGGGGTGAAGGCCCCGCGTCAGTAGCCGACCGAGTTGAAGAGGAACGGATACGTGATGATGACGAGGCCGCCCTTGGGGGTGGGGAACTGCCAGCCCTTCAGGCTGCTGAGGATGCACGCTTCGACGGAGGCGTTGCGCAGGGTGGAGGACTTCGTCTTGGCGGAGGCGACGCGACCGTTGAGCCCGATGCTCCACTCCAGCACGACCTTGCCGGCGAGTCCCGGGTCCTTGAGCAGCGCGCGTTCATAGCAGCCGTGCACCTCGTTGAGGTGGCTGTTGATGACCTTGGCCACGGCCTCGCGGTCCACGGTGCCCTGGGTGGAGGAGATGCTGCGCGCGGTGGCGCGCGTGACGGTGCCGCCCACCGCGCCCTTGCCCACGCCGCCCGCGCCCAGCGCGCCAATGCCGCCGCCGCCCTTGCCGCGCAAGAGCTCCGCGCCCAGCGTGGCGCCGCCGCCCTTGCCGCCGCCGCCCAGGCCGAAGGTGCCCAGGCCCGCGTTGGCGATGGGCGCCTTGCCGATGAGCCCGGAGAGTTTGTAGTTGGTCTGCTTGACGTTCTTGTTGCCCGGGCCGCTGCCCAGCTTGTCCACGGCGGCCAGCAGGTCATTGGCGGCGGGGCCGGCGGCGGACAGCTTCGCGAGCGCCTTCAGGGCCTTGCTCTCCGGCGCGGCGGCCACGGCCTTGGGAGGCGGGGCCTGCTTCACGGGCTTGGGCGGGGCCTTCTCCGCGACGACGGGCTTCTCCTTGACGGGCTCCTTCTTCTTGAGCGCCTCCAGCTTCTTCTTGGCCTCTTCCTTCTTCTTGGGCTCGGGCGCGATGAGGCGCAGGGCCACGGGCGGCAGGTTCTTCTGGGTGAAGTCCGCGGTCGCCGGGCCCTCGGGCGCGGTGGCGATGAAGTAGCTCGCGCCGCCGCCGAAGAGGGCGAGGAAGAAGAGGGTCAGCCAGGGCAGGCCCTTGAGCGGGTTGACGAAGACGCGCTCGGGCATGGGCGCCGCGTAGGCGACGAGCGACATCTTGCCCTGGGTGAGGCGGGCCGCGGCGCCTTCGCGCAGCGTGACGAAGCGGCGGCTGCCGTCGGACTCGAGCGCCGCGGAGGTGACGGGGGCGAAGCGGCCGTCCGCGCTGGCCTTCTCCACGTCGGTGCCGGGGGGCACGAAGAGGCGGTAGTTGCCGTTGACGGCTTCGGCGAGCGTGAAGGCATCGCCCTCGGGGAGGGTGAAGCCCCAGAGCGGCATGGGGGCCAGCTCATCCATGGCCGCCTTGACGGGCTTCTTCGCGTCCGGGGCGAAGCGGCGCGCGTCGCGGCGCACGGCGCCCCAGTACAGCTCCATGTAGAGCTGGGCGGCGCCCTTCCGGCCCGGGCCGATCTTCGGCGCGTGCGTGGGGCGGGTGGCCGGGGGGGACTCGCGCAGGAG
>NZ_RAWG01000626.1 GCF_003611735.1 Corallococcus sicarius
CCTCCCGAGCGGCTCACCTTCATGCTGGAGGACAGCGCTGCTTCCGTCCTCCTCACCCAGCAGCACCTGCGCGCGTCTCTGCCCGCGCTCTCCACGCGCGTGCTCCCGCTGGACGAAGTTGTCGCGCAGCGTGCGCCACTACCGGTGCATGCCGTGGGCGCGGAGACGGAAGCTGTTGCCCCACGAGCGCCACTGCCGGTGCAGACCGTGGGCGCGGACGACCTCGCCTACGTCATCTACACGTCGGGCAGCACGGGGCGGCCCAAGGGCGTCGCCGTACACCACCGCGGGTTGATGAACCTCGTCGCGTGGCACCAGCGCACCTATGCCCTGGCACCCTCGGACCGGACGGCCCTCACCGCGGGCGTCGCCTTCGACGCCTCCACCTGGGAGGTCTGGCCTTCGCTCGCCTCCGGCGCGAGCCTCGTCGTGCCTCCGGACGCCGTGCGCGCCGAGCCCGCCCAACTGCTGCGCTGGCTGGCCACGGAAGCCATCACCACCTGCTTCATGCCCACGCCCCTGGCGGAGGCCGTCCTGCGTGAAGAGTGGCCCAAGCCCATGGCCCTGCGCGCCCTGCTGACGGGCGGCGATGCCCTGCACCACGGCCCGCCGGCTTCGGTGCCCGCCACCCTCTTCAACCACTACGGCCCTACCGAGAGCACCGTCGTCGCCACCTTCACTCCCGTGGCCGCCACCGCGCGGGACGACGGCACCCGGCCTCCCATCGGCCGGCCCATCGCCAACACCCGCACCTACGTCCTCGACGCGCACCTGAACCCGGTGCCCGTTGGCGTCCCCGGCGAGCTCTTCCTCGCCAGTGAAGGCCTCGCCTGGGGTTACCTCGGCCAGCCGGCGCTGAGTGCCGAGCGCTTCATTCCGCACCCCTTCGCCTCCACGCCGGGTGCCCGGCTCTACCGCACCGGTGACGTCGTGCGCTGGCGCGCCGACGGGCAGCTGGACTACCTGCAGCGGCTCGACTTCCAGGTAAAGGTGCGCGGCTTCCGCATCGAGCTGGGGGAAATCGAAGCCTCGCTCCTCGCGCACGCCTCCGTTCACGAGGCCGTCGTCCTCGCGCGCGAAGACGTCCCCGGCGACAAGCGCCTCGTCGCCTATCTCATCCCTGCTTCAGGACAGCAGGTGGACACCACCGTGCTGCGCGCGTTCCTCAAGGAGCGGCTGCCCGAGTACATGGTGCCCTCCGCCTTCCTCGTCCTGGAGGCCCTGCCCCTCAACGCCAACGGCAAGCTCGACAGAAAGGCCCTGCCCGCGCCCGACGCCTCGCCCCTCGCGGACTTCGTGGCCCCTCGCAATCCCACCGAGGAGAAGCTCGCCGAAGTCTTCGCCCTCGTCCTGCGTCGCGAGCAGGTCAGCATCCACGACGACTTCTTCGCCCTCGGCGGCCACTCGCTCCTGGCCACGCAGCTCGTCTCGCGCGTGCG
>NZ_RAWG01000627.1 GCF_003611735.1 Corallococcus sicarius
GGGGGGTACACGTCACCTCCGCGGGGGGAAGACCCACAGCGTAGGGGCATTTCCAACCCGGTACGAGCGCCCGTCTGCTCCCAGGCCCACACAAAATGCGCAGGCCGGGCTGTTTTCCCCGCGACCCCTGGAAAGCGTTGCGACTAACGCCGACGCGGCTTCGGCTTCTCTTCCGTCTTGGGGGCGGGCTTGGGCTCGTGCGGGCCCTTGAGGATGTCCTCGAAGCGGGACTTGTCCTTGCGCTTCTTGAAGAGCAGGGCGGTGCGGCCGAGCAGCTGCGCGAGTTCCGCGCCGGTGGCCTCGGCGAGGCGGTCCGCGCCCTCGTGGCGTCCGTCGGGGCCCTCGTTGATCTTCACCTTGATGAGCTCGTGGTCGTTCAGCGCCTGCTCGACGGCGGAGATGACGCCGTCGGTGACGCCGGACTGGCCGACGATGACCACCGGCTCCAGGTGGTGGCCGAGGCCTCGCAGGTGGCGGCGCTGTTTCCCGGTGAGGGGCATGGGGTGTCTCCTTGAGAAGGGCGCGGGCGCCGGGCCGTTGGGGGGACCGGGATCCGCGAAAAGGGGCGCACCCTACTTCTTTTGGGCCGCCATGCGGATCTCCCGCATCGCGTCGATGTGGTCCGGTTGCAGCTCGACGGTGCGCTTGAAGTGCTTGAGGGCGCCGGTGACGTCGCCGCTCAGCTTGGCGATGACGCCCAGGAAGTAGTGGGCGGGGGCGCAGCGCTCGTTGCGCTTGATGGCGGCCTGGATCTCCCGGAACGCCTCCGGCTGGGCGGCCTTCTTGTCAGGGGAGGCGAGGAAGCGCGCGTAGCCACGCCAGGCGAAGAACTCCGGCTCTTCGGCGTTGAGGGCGATGGCGTCGCTGAGCATCTTCACGGCTTCGGGGTACTTGCGCGCCTTCACCAGGATGCAGGACTTCTGGAACAGCTCCTCGGCTTCGAGGATGGCGTGGATGTCCACGCCTTCGCCGCCGCCGCTCTTGAGTTCCTCGATGTAGGCCGCGCGGCTCTTGTCGTCCGTGAGCGTCCGGTACGCGTCGCCGATGTACGCGAACACCTCCGCCTGGAGCTTCTCCAGCTCCGGCGGGGCGCCCTGGGGCAGGGTGTCCGGGTGGTAGAGCTTGGCGAGGCGGAAGTAGGCCACCTTCACCGCGCCGCCTTCCGTCTGTTCGGTGAGGCCGAGCCGCTGGAAGTGGTTCTGTCCCTTCAGGGTCGCGGCGAGCTGGCGCAGCACGGGCAGCTGATCCGCGCCGGGCGCCGGGGCGGATGCCGCGGGGGCCGCGGACGGAGCCCCGACGACGGGCGGACCCGGGCGGGCACCCGGGCCCGCGACAGGCGCTTGTCCGGCGGAGGCGGGCGCCGCGCCAGGGCCCGCCGTGGGGACACCGGCAGGACGGGGGGCGGCACCGGGGCCCGCGGTGGGCGCAGTGCCAGCG
>NZ_RAWG01000628.1 GCF_003611735.1 Corallococcus sicarius
GCCCCCGCACCATCCGGAGCCCCAGCCGCAGCGCCCCGTCCTCCAACGTGCAGTCCCAGGCCGAGCGACGCACATCCACCGGCCGCACCTCCACCCCGTGCCGCTGCACGTCCGCCACCAGCGTGTGCGGCGCGTAGAACCCCATGGGCTGGGAGTTGAGCAGCGCCGCCGTGAACGCCGCCGGGTAGTGGCACTTCAGCCAGCTGGACGCATAGGCAATCAACGCGAAGCTCGCCGAGTGGCTCTCCGGGAACCCGTAGTGCGCGAAGCCCCGGAAGTGATCGAACCACTCCTCCGCCTGCTTGCGCGTGTAGCCCTTCGCCTCGCAGCCCCCCACGAAGCGGCCCCGGTACGGGTGGATCCGCTCCTCCGCGTGCTTGTGGCTCAGCGCCCGCCGCAGCCCGTCCGCCTCCCCCGCGGAGAACCCCGCCGCCACCATCGCCAGCCGCATCGCCTGCTCCTGGAAGAGCGGCACGCCCAGCGTCTTCTGGAGGATGCCTCGCACCTCGTTGCTCGGGTACGTCACCGGCTCCTGGCCATTCCTCCGCCGCAGGTACGGGTGCACCATGTTGCCCACGATGGGCCCCGGCCGGATGAGCGCAATCTGCACCACCAGGTCGTAGAACTCCCGGGGCCGCAGCCGGGGCAACATGTTCATCTGCGCGCGGCTCTCAATCTGGAACACCCCCACCGTGTCCGCCTCGCACAGCATGTCGTAGACCTTCGGATCCTCCGGCGGCACCGTCGCCAACGAAAGCTCGCGCCCGTGGTGCTGGCGGATCAACGCGAAGCACCGGGACAGGGCCGTCAGCATCCCCAGCGCCAGCAGGTCCACCTTCAAGAGCCCTACGGCATTGACGTCGTCCTTCTCCCACTGGATGACCGTGCGCCCCGGCATCGCCGCGTTCTCCACCGGCACCAGGTCCACCAGCGGCTCGCGCGTCATCACGAAGCCGCCCACGTGGATGGACAGGTGGCGGGGCACGCCCTCCAGCTCCCGGGCCACCGACAGCGTCCGCAGCACCCGCCCGTCCGAGGGCGACAGCCCCGCTTCCCGCAAGACCTCCGGCGTCACCTGGAAGCCATGCGCCGAGGCCACCCGCGACAGCCGGTCCACCTGATCCAACGCCAGGCCCAGCGCCTTGCCCGCCTCCCGCAGCGCCAGCCGGCCCCGGTAGCAGATGATCTCGCACACCATGCCCGCGCGCTGCCGGCCGTGCTTCGCGTAGACGTACTGGAGCACCTCCTCGCGCCGCTCGTGCTCGAAGTCCACGTCGATGTCCGGCGGCTCCCGGCGCTCCATGCTCAGGAAGCGCTCGAACAAGAGCCCCATCCGCACCGGATCAATCGCGGTGATGCCCAGCGCGTAGCAGACCGCCGAGTTCGCCGCGCTCCCCCGCCCCTGGCACAGGATGCCC
>NZ_RAWG01000629.1 GCF_003611735.1 Corallococcus sicarius
GGTGGTGTCGGACGTGGAGCCGCCCGCGTCCCTGGGGCTGCCGCGCCTGATGCCGTGGAAGGGCGAGACGGGGCCGGGCGATGTCCACCTGCGGGGCCGCGCGGCGACGCCGGATTCAGTGCTCGCGGAGATGGAGGACGCCACGGAGGTGGAGCTGCACACGCACGGCCTCTCTGGTACGGGCCTGTCCGACGCGGCCTTCCTGGCGCTGTCCCCGGATGCGGGCGGTCGCTACGCGCTGACGGCGGGGGACCTGGAGGGGCACACGCTCCGGGGCTCGCCCGTGGTGCTGCTGGCCGCGTGCGACGCGAACGTGGGCGCATGGCGCTACCACGCGGTGTGGAGCCTGCCGGCCGCGCTCATCCAGGCCGGGGCGCGCGCGGTGGTGGCGCCGTCCACGCAGGTGCCGGACGTGGAGGCGGGGGCGTTCTTCCAGGCGCTGCTGGAGGCGCTGCGCCGCGGGGTGCCTCCCGCGCAGGCGCTCCGGGACACCCGCGCCCGCTGGCTCCAACAGGGCAGCGCGAAGTGGGTCCAGGACCTGGTCGCGTTCGAATAGAGTCCCCTTGAGAATATTGGCGACCCTCCGCGTATGGGAGCCAGGGGGATTCATGCACCAGCGTTGGAAGTCCGCAGTGGGGATGATGGCAGTGGGTGTGGTCGTCATGACGGCAACGAACGCGGAGGCCGAAGACGTGAAGATTCCGAACCAGGCAATCAGGACCCTTCCCCGCGCGGTTCCGGCCGCCAGTCCGGCCGCGAAGAGCAGCGGCGCCGGGTCGATGGAAGTGGCCGTGGATGAGGGCGCCAAGGGCACCCGGCTGTACCGGTTCGACCGGGGCACCGGGACGCTCACCCTGGTGAAGCAGCTGAGCCAGAAGGAGGCCTCCACCTCCGTGAGCCGCTTCAAGGACCTGCAGACCGCGGAGCGCTCCGCGCCCCTGACGAACGTGGACAAGGGGGGCGCCGTCGCGCCCGAGGGCAGGCCCCCCAAGGGTGGCCCTCCCGGTGGCCACGATCCCGACCCCATGATGACCCAGGCGGACTACGCGGCCCTCAAGCGCGAGCTGTCGCGCCTCAAGGTCGAGCAGAGCAAGGTGAAGGTCAGCACCGCCCAGCAGGCGCAGACGGCGCCACGGTAGCGCCGCGCCCTTCGGGGCGAAGTCTCAAAGGCTGAGAAGAAGGGTGAGGGCCGCGGCGCCGGGGCGGGTGGCAGGAGCACTCGCCCCGCGGGGTCGCGGCCTTCGTGTTTGTGGATGCGATGCGAAGCGCCGTTCAGCCCACGACGCGCTGAAGGTACTGGCCAGGAGCACCCACCAGCTTCCGCCCGCTGTCGCGGACAAGCTCGCCAAGGACGCGGCGGCGCTCGACTCCCGCTCCCCCCTGACGCCGGTGCTGAAACAACCGGAG
>NZ_RAWG01000062.1 GCF_003611735.1 Corallococcus sicarius
AGATGTGTATACGAGACAGGACGGCGGCAGCCCGATGAGGGTCTCCCGACGCGGCTCCGACACGTCCTGCCAGGCCGACGGCACGGGCGTGGCGATGGGCGGAGCAGCCACCGGACCCGCCGCGCCCAGCTCCAGCGCCGGCATGGCCACCCGGTGGGTGCGCGACGGGGGCACGGGCGGCGGGCCTGCATGGGACGGGATCTGGGGCACCCCGGCACCGGCCTCCACCTCCGCCTCGTCCAGCAGCAGCTCCGGCGGCGGCGGCGGGACGCTGCTCATGGGCTCGTCGTCGTCCAGCGGGCGGCCAATGTGCGTGGCGTCCTCGGGCGCGAGGAGCTGATCGGCGAAGAACTCGTCCACCTCCGAGGCGAAGCGGTCCTGCAGGTCCCCGCCCACCACCCGCTCGCCCTGTTCGGTGAGCTTGAGCTGGGCCTCGCGGTCCATGGCGATGTAGTGGAACTTGCGCAGGAAGAAGAAGTAGTTGTCGAACTCCAGCGAGACGGACGGTTCGAGGGCGGCCTTCACGTCGGCCAGCTTGTTCGAGCGTCCCAGGCGGCCGTTCTCCCGCAGATTCTGCAGGATGAGCAGCGCCTCGCCACTGACGGTGTCACGATGGATTGCGGGCTTCGTCATGGGTGCGCGCGACTCTACGCGCCCCCGCCCCGCTGCTTCAACGTCTGCCGCGACGAACTACTTGATGCGCAGCAGCTGCTTCACCGTCTCCAGGACTTCCACGAACCGGACCGGCTTGCGCAGGTAGATGTCCACGCCCAGCTGCATGGCCCGGTCCTGGGCCTCCTTGCCGCCCGCGGAGATGGCGATGACCGGGATGGACTTGAGCGCCTCCTCCTCGCGGATGCGCTCCACCAGGGCAAAGCCGTCCATCACCGGCATGTAGAGGTCCAGCATCACCAGGCTGAAGCGGTCCTCGCGCAGCCGCAGCAGGGCGTGGTGCCCGTCCGGCGCGAAGTGGACCTCCAGCGGCACCTTGCCGTGCAGGTCGTTGCTCGCGAGCTTCTTCAGCACGTAGCTGTACATCTCGATGATGTGGGGGTTGTCCTCGACGATGAGCACACGGTACCCGTCCTGCTCGGAGGGGGTCGTCGCGCTGTCGTCCGGTTCCGCCACAGTCAAGAGATCACCCAGTCGCCGCCGATCCTGCTCGCTCTCCACACGGATGCCGACGCCCCCCGGCTGATCGGGGGCGGCCAGCCGCACCCAGGCCACGGTGCCGCCGACTTCTACCGGATCCAGCAGTCCCGGGAAAGAAAGTGCAAGCCGAAGCTCGTCCCCGACGACGAAGAGCTGCTCCGTCTGCACGAAGAAACCCCCGGCGGACAGGTTCTCCGTCACGTCCCGGAGCGGACGCCCATGCGGGTAGTCCACCCGGAGGATGGTGGGGATACGGGGGTGCTGCCGCTGGTCCGCAGGGTCCGGGCTCATAACAAGGGGTTGAAATCGCTCGGAAATTTGCTGATGGCGGTCCAGTCTACCGCCGAGGGTTTATGTTGACAACGAAGCCATTGCGGCAATACGTACGGCCCGCCATGGCGGAGCCCCTGTTCACTCCTGAAGAGCAGAAGAAGTTCGACGCGGGGATCGCGGAAATCCTCTCGCACTACCCCTCTGATCGCAAAAGCGCCGGGATGTTGCCCGCGCTTCGCCTGCTTCAGGACCTCAAGGGCTGGTTGCCGCCCGAAGGCCTGCGGTTGGTCGCGAAGAATCTGGAAGTCACGCCGGAGCGCGCCTACGAGGTCGCCAGCTTCTACGTGATGTACCACCTGAAGAAACCGGGCAAGTACGTCATCGACGTCTGCACCAACCTGTCCTGCTCGCTGTGGGGGGCGGAGAAGATGCTCGCCTACCTGGAGCAGAAGCTGGGCATGACGGCGGGGGAGACGAACGAGAAGTTCACCCTGCGCGAGACCGAGTGCCTGGCGTCCTGCGGAACGGCGCCCTGCCTGCAGATCAACGAGGACCACCACGAGCGCCTGACCCAGGCCAAGCTGGACGCCATCCTGGCCCGGCTGTCGTGAGTCGCCCCTCCTCCCCCTCGCTTTCCTAGGACACCCATCCATGGCCTCTACGGCAAAGGCGGTTGAACCCGTCATCTCGGCGGCCTGGGGCAAGCCCCAGTCCTGGACCCTGGACAGCTACCGTCAGCGCGGTGGCTACGACGGGCTCAAGCGGGCGCTCACGATGGAGCCTGCGGCCATCATCGACGAGGTGAAGAAGTCCAACCTCCGCGGGCGCGGCGGCGCGGGCTTCCCCACGGGCATGAAGTGGAGCTTCGTCCCCAAGGACAGCCCCAAGCCCAAGTACCTCGCGGTCAACGGCGACGAGTCCGAGCCGGGCACCTTCAAGGACCGCTACATCCTGGAGAACGACCCGCACATGATGCTGGAGGGCATCGCCATCGCGTCGTACGCGCTGGGCGTGCACACCTGCTACGTGTACCTGCGCGGTGAGTTCAAGTTCCAGGCGGAGCGCACCCAGGCGGCCATCGACGAGGCCTACAAGGCCGGCATCTTCGGCAAGTCCATGCTGGGCAAGGACTTCCAGTTGGACTGCTACGTCGTCCGCGGCGCCGGCGCGTACATCTGCGGCGAGGAGACGGCGCTGCTGGAGAGCCTGGAGGGCAAGAAGGGCTGGCCGCGCCTGAAGCCGCCCTTCCCCGCCGTGGTGGGCCTGTTCGGCAGCCCCACCGTGGTGAACAACGTGGAGACGCTCGCCAGCGTGCCCTGCATCCTCGCCAAGGGCGCGGAGTGGTACGCGAAGCTGGGCACGGACAAGTCGGGCGGCACGCACCTGGTGTGCCTGTCGGGGTCGGTGAACCGGCCGGGCGTCTACGAGGTGGGGATGCACACCACCATTCTGGAGCTCATCCACGACGACCAGTACGGCCAGGGCATGCCCAAGGGCCGCAAGGTGAAGGCGGTCATCCCGGGCGGGTCCTCCGCGCCGGTGCTGGGCGCGGACGAGCTGGACGTGGCGCTGGAGTTCGAGGCGCTGAAGATGAAGCAGACGATGGCCGGCTCCGGCGGCGTCATCGTGATGGACGACGCCACCTGCATGGTGCGCAGCCTGTGGCGCGTGGCCCGCTTCTACGCGGAAGAGTCCTGCGGCCAGTGCACGCCGTGCCGCGAGGGCACGCCCTGGCAGACGCGCCTCTTGCGCAAGATTGAAGAGGGCCGGGGCGAGCCGGGCGACATCGACATGCTGTCGAACGTGGCGTCCTCCATCGCGCCCTACCCGCCCATCGGCCTGGGCAACACCATCTGCGCGCTGGGCGACGCGGCGGCACTGCCCACGCACTCCTTCCTCATGCGGTTCCGGGACGAGTTCGAGGCTCACCTGCGGGAGAAGCGCTGCCCGTTCGGTGACCGCCCCTGGGGTTCCTACGGAGACTGGTCTTGAACATCGAGTTGGCTCTCTTCGGCGTTTTCGCCGTCATGACGCTGGTGTCGGCGGGGCTCGTCATCACGGCGCGCAGCCCCATCAACTCCGCCATGGCCCTGGTGTCGACGTTCTTCTTCCTGGCCGGCATCTACGTGCTCCTGTGGGCGCACACGGTGGCCGTCATGCAGGTGCTCGTCTACGCGGGCGCCATCATGGTGCTCTTCCTGTTCGTCATCATGCTGCTGAACCTGGGGGACGCGGCCCACCGCGGGCGCCCCACGGTGACGCGCATCCTGGGAGGGGCCTCCGCGTTCGGCCTGCTCGCCGTGCTGGCCGTGACGCTCGGCCGCACCCAGGCGATGCCCGCCGAACTGGGCCCCCAGGCCCAGGCGACGTTCGGCACCATGGCGGCCATCGGGCAGTCCATCTTCACCTCCTGGCTGCTCCCCTTCGAAGCCGTCAGCCTGCTGCTCCTGGTGGCGATGGTGGGCGCGGTGGTCGTGGCCAAGTCCCGGATCTGATCCCCGCCTTCGGACAACTTCTGCTAGATGGCGCGGGCGGGCTGGTGCAGCCGTCCGCCTGAAAGCCAAGAGCTTCCGCACATGGTCCCCATCACCTACTACCTCCTGCTGGCCGCCGCGCTCTTCTGCATGGGCATGTTCGGCGTGCTGGTGCGCACCAACGCGCTGGTCGTCTTCATGTGCGTGGAGCTGATGCTCAACGCGGTGAACCTCACGTTCCTGGCCTTCGCCCGCATGCACGGCGACGGCATCGGGCATGTGTCCGCCTTCTTCGTCATCGCCGTGGCGGCCGCGGAAGCGGCCATCGGTCTGGCCATCGTCATCGCGGTCTTCCGCAGTCGCGGCTCCGTGAACGTGGACGACATCCGGACGATGAAGCACTGAATCCCGTCACTCCCTGAGCCCATCCATGGACGGAATCGTCGAATTCTTCAGAACGGCACCCATCCCCCCCGAGGTGTTCGCACCCTCGCTGGGATTGATCATCCTGCTGCCGCTCCTGGGCGCGTTCGTGTGCGGCGTGTTCGGCAAGTGGCTGGGCCGGGCGAACGTGCACCTGGTGGCGTGCTCCGCCATCGCCGGCGCCTTCGTGCTGAGCCTGATGGCCTTCTGGGCCACCAGCGACGCGGCGGGCGGGCGCGTGGTGAGCATGCCCAACGCGTTCGGCCTGGACCGGGACGTGGTGCGCTACGCCATCGCGCATGACTACGGCACCTGGTTCGCCGCGGGCGACTTCCGCGTGAACTTCGGCCTGCTGGTGGACCACCTGTCGGGCATCCTGCTGCTGGTCATCACCGGCGTGGGCTTCCTCATCCACCTGTACTCCACCAGCTACATGGAGCACGACGACGGGTACTGGCGCTTCTTCGCGTACCTGAACCTCTTCGTCGCCGCGATGCTGACGCTGGTGATGGCCGACAACCTGGTCCTGCTCTTCGTGGGCTGGGAGGGCGTGGGCATGGCCAGCTACCTGCTCATCGGCTTCTGGTACACGGACAGCGCCAAGGCGTGGGCCGGCCGCAAGGCGTTCGTCACCAACCGCATCGGTGACTTCGCGTTCCTCATCGGCACGTTCCTGCTCATCCTCACGGTGAGCGCGTTCAACCGCCAGGCGGACGCGCGGGACTACGCCGCCGCGGGCAGCGCGAAGGCACGCTACGAGCAGGGCCTGTCGGAGAAGGGCCCCGTCACCTTCAAGGGCCTGGAGAAGATGGCCCTCGCCCTCCCGGAAGGGGTGGGCGGCGCGGTGTCCCTGTCCACGCCCATCGAAGCGGGGCCACTGTCCGGCTACACCTTCGGCGGCGTGATGACGGCCACGATGCTGCTGTTCCTCCTGGGCGCCGCGGGCAAGAGCGCGCAGCTGCCGCTGTACGTCTGGCTGCCGGACGCGATGGCCGGCCCCACGCCGGTGTCCGCGCTCATCCACGCCGCCACGATGGTCACGGCGGGCGTGTACCTGTTCTGCCGCATGAGTTCGCTCCTGGTGCTCTCCCCCACCGCCATGGCGACCATCGCCATCGTGGGCGCGCTCACGTCGCTGCTGGCGGCGCTCATCGCGTTCGCGCAGGACGACATCAAGAAGGTGCTCGCCTACTCCACGGTGTCGCAGCTGGGCATCATGTTCATGGGCGTGGGCATGGGCGTCTTCTGGGCGGCCGCGCTGCACCTGGTGACGCACGCGTGCTTCAAGGCCTGCCTCTTCCTGGGCGCCGGCAGCGTGATGCACGGCAACGGGGATGAGACGGACATCAAGAAGCTGGGCGGCCTGTGGAAGGAGATGAAGTGGACGCACGCCACGTTCCTCGTCTCCACGCTGGCCATCACCGGCATCATTCCGCTCTCCGGCTTCTTCTCCAAGGACGCCGTGTTCCACGGCGTGCACCACAACCACCTGCACGAGCTGCACTGGGTGTCGGGGCTGGTCTACGCGCTGGGCCTGGTCATCACCGCGTGCACGGCGTTCTACATGTCGCGCGTGTACCTGCTGACCTTCACGGGCCGGCGCTCCCCGGAGGCCAGGGTGGCGCACGCGCACGAGAGCGCGTGGCACATGACGCTGCCCCTGGTCATCCTGGCGTTCCTCAGCGTCGTGACGCTGGTGTACGCGCTGCCGCTGATGCCCCGCTCCGGCGGCGGCTTCCAGCCCCTGTTCGAGAACTTCCTGAGCCCCGTGCTGCGCCCGGCGGAGGCCGTGGCCCGCGCGGCGAAGACGGTGGTGCTGGACAACAGCACGCCGGGCTTCGTGGACTACCTCATCGCGTGGATGGTGGCCCTGTCGGGCGGCGCGACGGCGGCGTTCCTCTACCTGAAGTTCTTCCCCGCCCAGGTGGGCAAGCCGGTGCCGGCGTTCGCCCGCGCGGTGCGCCGCACGGCGCAGAACAAGTTCTACGTGGATGAGCTGTACGAGTTCATCCTCATCCGGCCGGTGAAGTTCGTGGCCTTCATCCTCTTCCGCGTGGTGGACGCGCTCGTCATCGACACGGTGCTGGTGCGCGGCACCGCCTACGTGACGGAGAAGGTGGGCTTCGGGCTGCGCCGGCTCCAGACGGGTGACGCGCAGGCCTACGCCGCCATCATGGCGCTCGCCATCCTGGGCGGCGCGGTCTACGCCCTCCTGCAGGTGCTTTCATGAGCTTCTTCGACACCCACCTGTTGAACGTCGTCATCTACCTGCCGCTCGTGTTCGCGGCGCTGGTGCTGATGCTGCCCGCCACGGAGCACGGGCAGGTCCGCACCATCACGTTCGTGGGCATGCTGCTGGACCTGGTGTTCGGCGTCTGGGCGTACTTCCGCTTCGAGCCCTCCGGCGCGGAGTTCCAGATGGAGTACCGCGTCCCGTGGTTCGAGCAGTTCGGGATGAGCTACCACCTGGGCGTGGACGGCCTGGCGGTGAGCCTGCTGCTGCTCACGGTGTTCCTGGGCCCGCTGGTGGTGCTGGCCTCCACCACGTACATCCAGCACCGCATCAAGGAGTTCCACCTGGCGCTGCTGGTGCTCCAGACGACGATGCTGGGCGCGCTGGCGTCCATGGACGTCCTGCTCTTCTACATCTTCTTCGAAGCCATGCTCATCCCCATGTACCTGCTGGTGGGCGTGTGGGGCGCCGAGGACCGGCGCATGGCCGCGGTGAAGTTCTTCCTCTACACGCTGGTCGGCTCGCTGCTGATGCTGGTGGCCATCGTGGCGCTGTACTTCGTGAGCGGCGCCCCGGGCACGCGCTCGTTCGACTACGGCACGCTCTACAACAACCTGCTCGCCGCCAATCAGCAGCTGGCCGCGTGCGCCAACGGACCTGAAGGCGCGTGCGCGTCGCTGACGGGCCTTGCCGCCACGCTGCACACGTATGGCCCGTGGATGTTCGCCGCGTTCGCGCTGGCGTTCGCCATCAAGGTCCCGATGTGGCCGGTGCACACCTGGTTGCCGGACGCGCACGTGCAGGCGCCGGTGGCGGGTTCCATGATCCTGGCCGGCGTGATGCTGAAGATGGGCACCTACGGCTTCTGGCGCTTCGCGATTCCCCTCTTCCCGGTGGCGGCCCAGGCGGCGCGGCCGTTCCTCGCGGTGCTGGCGGTGATTGGCATCGTGTACGGGGCGCTGATGTGCCTGGCGCAGCGGGACATCAAGAAGCTCATCGCGTACTCGTCCGTCAGCCACCTGGGCTACTGCATGCTGGGCCTCCTGGCGGTGACGACCGAGGGCGCCACGGGCAGCGCGTACCAGATGCTGAACCACGGCGTGTCCACGGGCGCGCTGTTCCTCCTGTTCGGCTTCCTCTACGAGCGCCGCCACACGCGCCTCATGTCGGACTACGGCGGCATCGCCAAGGTGATGCCGGTGTTCACCGCGGCGTTCGTCATCATCACGTTCTCGTCGGTGGCGGTGCCGGGCACCAACGGATTCATCGGTGAGTTCCTGGTGCTGATGGGCACCTTCAAGAGCACCCTGCCCATGGGCTTCGGCGCGTTCGCCACGCTGGGCGTCATCCTGGGCGCGGCGTACATGCTGTGGATGGTGCAGAAGGTGTTCTTCGGCGGCATCACCCACCGGGAGAACCAGCACCTGCGCGACATGAACATCCGCGAGATGCTCACCACGGCGCCCTTCATCGTGCTGGTGGCGGTGATGGGCCTGATGCCGCAGCCCTTCCTGGACCGCATCGCCCCGTCCACGGACCGCTACGTGGCGCGCGCCAGCGTGGGCGCTCCGGGCGCCCCCCAGGCGAAGGACGACCAGCTGCGCGTGGAGGTGATGTCGCTGCCCTCCACGGCCACCGTGGCCCGCCCCTCCGTTCCCGCCGCGCCGCTCGCCGCGCGCGAGTAGGCCCCGAAAGACTCCATGAACCTGCCAAACCTCACCCTGGCGGATTTCCTCCCCCTGCTGCCCGCCATCATCATGGTGGTGGCGGCCTCCGTCCTGCTGCTGTCGGAGGTGTTCCTCTCCGCCACCGCGTCCCGCGGCTACCAGGCGGTGCTCACCGTCGTGGCGGCGCTGGCCAGCGGCGCCGTGGCCGTGGGCCTGATGTTCGAGCCTCCGCAGGAGGTGTTCCTCGGCTTCGGCGTGTTGGACCCCTTCTCCAGCTTCCTCACCCTGGTGGTGAGCGTGGGCCTGGGACTGGCGGCGCTGAGCGCGGTGGGCTTCCTGCGCAAGCGCGGGGCGGAGCGCGGTGAGTTCTACGCGCTGATGCTCTTCGCGTCCGCGGGCATGAGCCTGCTGGCCATGTCGACGGAGTTCATCACCATCTTCATCAACATCGAGGTGCTCTCCATCGCGACGTACGCGCTGACGGCGTACCTGCGCCGCGGCACCCGGCCGAGCGAGGCGGGCTTCAAGTACTTCATCCTCGGCGCCTTCTCCTCCGCCATCCTGCTGTACGGCACGGCGCTGCTGTACGGGGCCACGGGCACGACGAAGCTCAACGACATGGTGGGCCCGCTGCAGCAGGCGCTCGCCACCAACCCGGCGCTCGTCTACGTGGGCGCGGTGCTCATCGCCGCGGGCTTCGCGTTCAAGGTGGCGGCCGTTCCGTTCCACATGTGGACGCCGGACGTGTACGAGGGCGCCCCCACGCCGGTGACGGCGCTGATGAGCGCGGGCGTGAAGGCGGCGGCGTTCGCCTCGCTGGTGCGCGTGTTCCTCACGGTGGGCAAGGGCATGGACCCCAAGCTGCCGCTGATGCTGTTCGCCACGCTGGCGCTGCTCACCATGGTGGCCGGCAACCTGATGGCCATCCCGCAGCGCAACGTGAAGCGCATGCTGGCGTACTCCTCCATCGCCCACGCGGGCTACCTGCTGTTGGGCGTGGCGGCGCTGTTCGTCACCGCGCCGGGCGAGAGCTTCCGCGTGCTGTCCGCCTCGTCGCTGACGGGTGGGACGCCGCTGGACGTGGCGCGCTCGGACGCGCTGCGCGGCATCCTGTACTACCTGCTGGCGTACACCTTCAGCGCGGTGGGCGCGTTCGCGATGGTGTCCGCGCTGGAGCGCCGCGAGGACGAAGAGAAGGGCACCGCGTGGGACCTGGAGCGCTTCGCGGGCCTGGCGCAGCGCCGGCCGGGCTGGGCATTCGCCATGGCGGCCTTCATGCTGTCCCTGGGCGGCATCCCCCCCACCGTGGGCTTCATGAGCAAGCTGGTCATCTTCCAGGCCGCCATCGACGTGGGCCTCGTGGGCCTCACCATCGTGGCGGTGCTCTCCAGCGCCGCGGGCGCGTATTACTACCTGCGCGTCGTCGTCTACATGTTCATGCACCCCGTCCCGGAGGGCGCGCAGCCCCTGGAGCGCAACTGGGGCACCGAGGCCGCGCTGGTCATCTCCACCGTGGCCGTCATCCTCCTGGGCATCCTCCCCGGCCACGTCACCGAGTGGCTCGCCCAGGCAGGCACGCTGTTCGGCCAGTAGCTCCTGCTTCCGGAGCGCCCGCAGCACCCGACGCCCGTCGCGGCCCCCTGGCCCGGCGGGCGTTGTCGTTGCGGGCTCGCCAGGGCGCGTGACGCAGGCTGGCAGCGGATCCGCGTGACGCAGGCTGGCAGCAACGCATCAGCGGCACCCCATGCGGCGTCACGGGCCGGCGCGCGTTGCAGAAGTGAAATGGGCGGAGGGCGCTGCGAAGATGCCTGGAGCGGAAAAGAAGGCGGCCCGGCACCCGGAAGGGTGTCGGGCCGCGGGTCTTCTCAAGGTGACACACCGGAAGTGCTGAAAGGGTGGGGGGGAACCACTTTCAGCCTCGCTTCGATGCGTCCCGGACCTAAGCCTTAGCAGGTGCCATGCCAGCCGCTTCGCGAAGCGAAACTCCAAGGTTCTCGGGCACTTGGACGAGAGCTCAACACTCCCGCCCCCACCCTTCCGCATTGCAGGGCTGAAATCACGTTTCAGATTTGAAAAGGCCCAACAAATCCAGGGGTTTGTTTTTTTCAACCTTGAACGGGCCCGATTTCGGATCTGCACTCACCCTTGGGAGGGGTGCGACATGGGCTCCGGGGGCCTACTCGCGGGCGTCGGCGGGGGGCCGGAGGTTGAGGCGCTTCATCTTCCGCCACAGCGTGGTGGAGGAGACGCCCAGCTCGTCGGCCACGCGGGCCAGGTCCACGCCGTGGCGCTCCAGGGCCTGGACGATGGCGCGGCGCTCGGCCTCCTCCACCACCTCCGCCAGCGTGGGGCCGGACGACTCCGGGCCGGTGGCGCGGGCGTCCGTGGGGGGCAGGCCCGGGGAGGCCGCCGGCAGCACGCGGCCCTGGGGGCGCAGCGGGAAGTCCTCGGGCAGCAGCTCATCCGCCTCCGCCAGCGCGGCGGCCTGCTCCACCAGGTTCTCCAGCTCGCGCACGTTGCCGGGGAAGTTGTACGTCATCAGGTGCTCCACGGCGGTGGCGGACAGGCGCCGGGGCCGGGGGCTGCGGAGGTTGGAGCGCTGCAGGAAGTGCTCGGCCAGGGCGGGCACGTCCTCCAGGCGCTCGCGCAGCGGGGGCACGCGCAGCATCACCACGTTGAGGCGGTAGTAGAGGTCCTGGCGGAAGCGCTTCTCCCGCACCTCCAGCTCGATGTCGCGGTTGGTGGCCGCGGCGATGCGCACGTCCACGCGCAGCGCGGTGGACTCGCCCACGCGGCGCACCTCTCCGTCCTGGAGCGTGCGCAGGAGCTTGGACTGGAAGGTGGGGCTCGTCTCCGTCACCTCGTCGATGAAGAGCGTGCCGCCGTCCGCCTCCTCGAAGAGGCCCCGGCGCGTCTTCACCGCGCCGGTGAAGGCGCCCTTGGCGTGGCCGAAGAGCTCGCTCTCCAGGAGCGTCTCGCTGATGGCCGCGCAGTTGACGGGCACGAAGGGCTGGCCGCTGCGGCGGCTGTGGGTGTGGAGGGCGCGGGCCACCAGCTCCTTGCCGGTGCCGCTCTCGCCCTGGATGAGGACGGTGGCGTCACTCTGCGCGACGCGCAGCAGGCGCGTGGTGAGTTCGCGCATCGCCTGGCTGCGGCCCACCAGCGCGGACAGGCCGTGGCGCTGGTTGAATTCGGTGGCGAAGTTGTCCACCGCCTTCTGCAGCTTGGCCCGCTCCAGGGCGCGCTCCACGCGGTAGCGCAGCTCGCCTTCCTTGAAGGGCTTGGTGACGTAGTCGTACGCCCCCAGGCGCATGGCCTCCACGGCGCTCTCGATGGAGCCGAAGGCCGTCATCATGATGGCCTGGAGGCGCGGGGCCACCTCCAGCCCGCGCTTGAGCAGCGTGAGCCCGTCCATGGGCTCCATCTTCAGGTCCGTGAGCAGCAGGTCCACCTGGCCCTGGGAGAGGACGCCCAGGGCCTCCTCGCCGGTGGCGGCCTCGGACACGGTGTAGCCCTCACCGCGCAAGAGCAGCGCGGTGGTGGCGCGCATGTTGCGCTGGTCGTCCACCACGAGGATGCGTCCTCGGGGAATCGGCGTGGTCGCGTCGGTCATGGGAAGGACAGGGGCTGCGTGAGCGGCAGCCGGAAGGTGAAGGTGGTTCCGCGTCCCGGGGCGCTCTCCACCGCGATTTCACCGCGGTGCTCCTCCAGGATGCGCTTCACCACCGCGAGCCCCAGGCCGGTGCCCTGGGCCTTGGTGGTGAAGAAGGGTTCGAAGACGCGGTGGAGCAGCTCCGCGGGGATGCCCGGCCCCTGGTCCGTCACGTCGATGCGCAGCTGCTCCCGGCCGCCGTGCGCCTCGCGGCGGGCCTTCACCTGCAACTGGCCGCCCTGGGGCATGGACTGCAGGGCGTTGACGGCCACGTTGACGAGCGCCTGGCGGATGAGCCGCCGGTCCATGGGCACCAGGGGCATGCCGGGCTCCACCTCCGAGTGGATGTGCACCGGCCGCTCCGTGGCACCCAGCGCCTTCGCCGCCTCCAGCGAGTCCTGGAGCACGCGCGGCAGGTCCTCGTTCTGGAGCACCGGGTTGCGCGGGCGGGTGTAGTCCAGCAGGTCGCCCACCATCCGGTTGAGGCGGTCGCTCTCCTCCACCAGGATGTCCATCAGCATGGCGGCGTCCCCTTCCAGCTTCATGATCCGCCGGAGCGAGGCCACCGCGTTGAAGATGACCCCCAGGGGGTTTCGCACTTCGTGCGCGACGATGGCGGACAATTCGCCCAGGGCCGCCAGGCGCTCGCGCTTCACCATCTCCGCGCGGGTGGCGGCCAGCTCCGCGTAGCTGGCCCAGAGGGACTCGTAGAGGCGCGCGTTCGCGATGGAGAGCGCGAGCTGGCCGCAGGTGGCCTCCGCCAGGTCGATGAGCTCCGGGCCGAAGGGGCGCGGGCCGCGCACGTCGTCCACCATCACCACGCCGATGAGCTCCTCGCGCGACGTGAGCGGCAGGCACAGCAGGGCCTTCTCTCCCAGGCGCTCCACGAGCACGGTGCTGGCGGACGCGCCGCCCCGGGACAGGTCCTCGATGGCGATGGGCTTGCGCTCCCGGGCCACGCGCGCGGCCAGGTCGTCGCTGTCGAGCGGCACCACCACCGTGCGGAACAGGTCGCGGTGCGCCGCCGACGCCGCCGCGCCCCGGAGCACCTTGGCCTGCTCGTCGTAGAGCAGGATGAAGCAGTTGGACACGTCCAGCAGGTGCACGAGGAAGTCGGACGCGACGTCCAGGATGCTCGCCGTCTCCAGCACGCCGGACGTGGTGCGCGCCAGGTCCAGCAGCAGGCGCGTCTCGGTGAGCTGGCGCGCGGACTCGGCCTTGAGGCGGCGCCGCTCCAGCAGCATCACCAGCAGCTCCGCGAGCGTGCCCAGCAGGCGCGCGTCGCGCGCGTCGAACGGCTTCTCCTTCTGCCGCAGGGCCTGCACCGCGCCCACGTCCTCCCCTCCCCGGGTGAGTCGCGCCGCCGCGCCACAGCCGAAGAGGCCCCCGGACAGCGCCTCCAGCGCGCGGCCCTGGGCGTCGGAGGACAGCACGCCCCCATCCTCCCGCAGCGACGCGGCCAGCAGCACGCCGGTGAGGCGCTCCGGGTCCCCACCCTCCGGGTGCCCCTCCAGGCCCACGTGCGCGAAGAGCCGCGAGGGCTGGCCCGGCTCCGGGGCGACGTGCAGTGCCACCGCGCGGGCGTGGAGCAGGTCCGCCATCCGGGCGAGGAACGTCTCCGGCGGCGGGGGCACCGGCTGCGCCACGAAGCGCGCCATCTCCGCCACCGCATCCACCTCCCAGCGGCTGCGCGCGCCGTCCGCCTGGAGGTGCGCGTCCGCGAGCGCGGCGCCCACCACCTTCGCGAACAGCGTCAGCACCGAGCCGTGCCGGGGCGCCACCCACGGCCCCGCCACCCACAGCACCTCCGCTTGCGGCCCGCCCACGGGGAGATACGCATGCGTGGGCTCCGCCTGGTCCGCGCCGCCGAACACCGGGCGCCCGTCCGACAGTGCCTCCAGCGCGAGGTGCGCGTCCGCGGGCGGGGACACGCCGTCACGCACCACCAGCCGCGTGCCCTCCCAGCGCAAGAGCCGCGCCCGGAAGCCCGCGCGCTCCAGCCCCTCCAGCGCCACGCGCCGCACCGCCTCTTCCGAGCGCGCGGACACGAGCCCCGCGGAGGTGTCCACCAGCCCCTCCGCCACCGCCAGCTCCAGCGGCCGGTGCGGCTGGAGGAGGCAGTTGAGGAGCAGGCCGTAGCCGCCGCCTTCCAGTTGCAGCTCCGAGGCCTGCACGGACACCTCGCTCATCCGTCCCTGGAGGCTCGTCACCCGGTAGAGCTGCGTGCGCCCGTCCAGGGGTGAGCCCTTCGCCAGCCGCTGGTAGCGCTCCGCCAGCCGGCTGCGCTCCTCCGCCTGCACGAAGTCCAGGAAGGAGTGGCCCTCCACCTCCTCGCGGGACAGGCCCAGCAGCCGCACGTACGCGTCGTTGGCCACCCAGACGCGGCCGGCACCGTCCAACACCAGCACGGGGTTGGAGAAGGGCTCCACGAGGGCCCGCAGGTCCCTCTGGCTGTAGGTCTTGGGACTCATCCGCGACGCAGCACCCGTTTGTCACCCACCCGGAGCGTCACCTTCTCCCGGTCGAAGTACTCCGACAAGGGGATGATGAACTTGCGGCTCTGCCCGACCAGGTCCTTGAAGCCCTGGGTGGTGATCTCCTTCTGCTCCCGCAGGTGGGCCACCAGCCGCTCCCGCAGGGCCGCGAGCGCGTTCGCGTCGAAGCACAGCTCCTCGCTCACGCGCACCCCGGTCCCCTGCGCCACCAGGACCTTCAACAGCTCCTGGAGCTTCTCCGGGGACAGCCCCAGCTTGCGCGCCAGCTCGGTGACGGTGGGAGGCGCCAGGCCCGCTGCGGACAGCTCCGCCGCCAGGCGCGTGCGCGCGGCCTCGTCCCCCAGCGTGAGCGTGCGGCCCCGGCCCTTCAGGCGCACCACGTCCTTCTCCGACTCCACCTTCCCCGCGTCCACCAGCGCCTGCACCACGCGCTGGAACAGGCGGGCATCCAGCTGCGCGGAGAGCCGCTGGCGGAGCTCCTCGCGCGACAGCCCCTCGCGCATCGGTTCGCGCTCGTGGAACGCGGCGAGCAGCGCGAGCGACCGCTGGCGCAGGCCCTCGAACACGTCGTGCGAGACGTAGAGCCGCTTCTCGCGGTCCACCAGCAGCACCTGGCCCTTCGCGCCCAGCAGCTCCAGCGTGCGCGCCAGCACCTTCGGCCCCAGCCCCGAGCGGCCGAACAGCTCCGTCTGCATCAGCCCCGCGTAGCCCGCCTGTCGCAGAAGCCACGCCACCTGCCCGGCCGCGTCCGCCTCCAGCAGCGGCCGCACCACCGCGGATGCGCCCCGGCGACGTCGCGGCGGGGTGATGGACAGCACGCGTCCTCCGGCCACCGTGGCGCCCCGGCCCGGCAGCGCGCGCGAGCCTCGCAGGATGAAGCGCTGCCCCACGAGCGCGCCCACGGGCGACTGCAACCGCAGCTGCGCGAGCGCCGTCTCCCCGGGCGCCAGCGTGTCCAGGTCCAGGAGCGCCACCGTGGCCTCCACCTGCGCGGTGCCCAGGTGCAGGAGCAGCTTGCGGCGCTTGGCGAGCGGGGCCTCCGCGGCGGGCAGCAGCGTCAGCTCCACATCCAGCATGGACGTCTCCGGTAGCTCGCCCGCGCGCGTGAGCACCATGCCCCGGTGCACATCCTCCGTCTCCACGCCCGTCACGTTCACCGCCGCGCGCTGTCCGGCCTCCACGCGCGTCACCGGCTGGCCGTGGACCTGCACGCCCCGGACGCGGAAGGGGCCGGCCCTTCCTCCCGCCTGCGCCGGCAGGAGCGCTACCGCGTCGTCCACCGCCAGGGTGCCGGACAGCAGCGTGCCCGTGACGACCGTGCCGAAGCCCTTGATGCTGAAGGCGCGGTCCACCGGCAGGAACATGGGCCCCTCCGCGGGGCGCTCCGGCAGCGTCGTGCCCGCGCGGGAGAGCGCCGTCTTGAGATCGCCCAGGCCCGCGCCCGTCCTGGAGGACACCGGCACCACGGGCGCGCCCTCCAGGAAGGTGCCCGCGGTGAGCGCGGCGAGGTCCGCCTCCACCAGCGCGCGCCAGTCATCCCCCAGCGCGTCGAGCAGGTCCGACTTGGTGAGCGCGACGACGCCCGCCTTCACGCCGAGCAGCCGGCAGATGTCCAGGTGCTCGCGCGTCTGCGGCATGACGCCCTCGTCGGCGGCCACCACCAGCACCGCCAGGTCCACGCCGCCCGCGCCCGCGGCCATGGCCTTCACGAAGCGCTCGTGGCCGGGCACGTCCACCACGCCCGCCACCTGCCCGTCGTCCAGGGGCAGGTGGGCGAAGCCCAGCTCCAGCGTGATGCCCCGGCGCTTCTCCTCCGGGAGCCGGTCGGTGTCGATGCCGGTCAGCGCCTTCACCAGGGACGTCTTGCCGTGGTCGATGTGCCCCGCCGTCCCGATGATCATCGCCGCGTCAGCGCCCCGGTCCTGCGCAGGACGCTAGGCCCCGGCCTTGTCGGGATCGTCGTCGAAGTGCGCTTCGGCCATCACGGGCTCGTAGTCCCAGGGGAAGACGAAGAGCGCGTCGGTGGACATGCCAGCATGGTCCGGCGTGAAGCCCTCCGGCCGCGCCACGAGGCACGCCGTCTTGATCTCCTTCGCGCCCATCTTGCGCGCGAGCGCCGTCGCCAGCTCCAGCGTGTCCCCGCTGGACGCGATGTCGTCCACGATGAGCACGCGCAGGCCCTTGATGGCCGGGGGCATCTCCTCGCTCACCTGCTGCTGGGCGCGGTTCTTCGTGCGCTCGACCTTGTCGCGGCTGCGGCGGCTGATGCGCACGGGGAAGAACTGGCAGCCGAGCGCGCCCGCGAGCGCCCCGCCCACGTACACGCCGCCATGGGCCACGCCCACCACCGCCTGCGGCTCAAAGGACTGGCGGATGGTGCGCGCCAGCTTCTGCACGGAACGGTCGAACTCCGCCCACGACAGCTCCACCACCCCGTTGGGCTTCTGCCGGGATTGGTCTCGGCCGGTGGGTTGGCGCGGGGCCTCCACCTGGGGCGCGAGCACCAGGTCGTTGGGGATGGAGACGATCTTCTCCGCCTCCTGCTTCTGGGCGGCGGACGGGATGGGCTGCTTCGGGGAAGGGTTGCGCTGGTCCTGGGACTTCGGCCCAGGCGCTGCCCGCTTGGTGGCCACGGCGAAAGCTCCGGGTGAGGTGCGGCGGCCTTGTCATATCCCGGGCCTCGCGCCCTCGCCACAACCGCCACGCCTGCTTCCTCGGAGGGGGGGAAGCAACGAAGCATCGTTGGGACGCAGAAGATGGCGGCGTCAGACGCTCCCCTCGGTCAGCATCTGCTGGATTTCCACGCCCGGGATGACATAGCGCGTCGTGCAGAACTGGCACGTGGCCTCCGCCTGGCCTTCCTTCTCCAGCAGGTCCTGGAGCTCCTCGCGGCCCATCGCGAGCAGCGCGAGCTTCACGCGGTCGCGGCTGCACGAGCAGGTGAAGCGCAGCGGGTAGCGCGACATCACCTCCAGGTCCGCCTCCGGCACGAGCGAGCGCAGGAGCGTCAGCGCCCCGTCCTCCGCGTGCGCCCGCACCGCCGTCTCGAATTGCGCCCGCAGGCGGGGCCCCAGGGCCTTGAAGGCCTCGCGGTCCCCGTTGGGCAGGGGCTGCACGAGCAGGCCGGCGACGGTGCCAAGCGCGTCCGGCTTTCCCTCCACCACGCCGGGGAGCTGGACCATGAGCAGGTGCGAGGGCACCTGATCCGACTGGTGGAAGTAGCGCTCCAGGTCCGCGACCAGGTCGAAGTGCTCCAGCTCCACGGACGAGCGGTAGTACTCACCGCCGCCCTGGTCGCGCAGCACGGACAGGAACCCGTGGTTCCCCAGCACCGGGCGCCAGTGGTAGCTGCCCTCCGTCCCCACGTACTCCACCAGGGTGTTCTTCACGTAGCCGCGCACGACGCCGTTCGCGTCGCCGTCCACGAAGAGGCCGCGCAGGGGGCCGTCGCACTCCAGCTGCAGGTTGACGCGGGAGTCCGTGCCCTTGCGCAGCGCCCCCATCAGGGCCGCGGCGGTGAGGCCCTGGGAGAGCAGGGCCGCGGAGGCGGGCATGCTCTGGTGCGCGGCACGGGCCTGGCGGGACAGGACGCTGGTGGTGGCCAGCATCAGCCGCAGGTCCGACGCCTTCAACAATCCACTGACGAGCTCATCGGGCATAAGGGTGGTTGTTAGCGTGCCCCACCCGGTCGCGCCCGCCAACGGAAGAGGGCCGGGGACAAGACGCCCGCCCGGCGGCCAGCAGCCGGGACGGGGGGCTGGCATCGGCGGGGCTTATGAGTCGGTGTTCCCCCGCTGGCACACACGGATGCGGAAGAAATCCAGCCCGCGCGGCGGAACGGCTATAAACCGCCCCCTGGCCGTCATGACCTGGCCCTGACTTGGGCGCGCGCGGGGTTCCACACCCCACCCTTCGCGTGCCCGCGCTGGAGACTCGATGAGCACCCAAGCCACCGCCGAAGCCATCACCGACCGGACGCCCCTGTTGAAGTCGCGGCTGGGTTCGTTCCTCGCCGTGGTGCCCCTGAGCATCTGGGTCATCAACCATCTGTGGGACAACCTGTCCGCCTTCAACGGCGCGGCGGCCTGGCAGACGTCGGTGACGCAGTACGCGAACCCCTTCGCCCAGGCGTTCACGTTCCTCATCGTCATGCTGCCGCTGCTCATCCACACGGCCTGGGGCCTGGTGCGCATGTTCAGCTTCAAGCCCAACAACCTTGCCTACAGCAACTACGGCAACCTGAAGTACCTGGTGCAGCGCGTGGCGGGCCTGGGCGTGCTCGCGTTCCTCGGCGCCCACATCTGGCTGGCCTTCCTGCACCCGCGCCTGATGGAGGGTGGCCCGGAGCCGTTCGCCGACATCGCGCGGGAGATGCACCACCACGGCCCCACGCTGATGGTCTACCTGCTGGGCACGCTGGGCACCGCGTACCACCTGGCCAACGGCCTGCAGACCTTCGCCATGGGCTGGGGCATCTTCGCCAGCGACCGCTCCATGCGCCGCTTCGAGCCGGTCTCCATCCTCATCTTCCTCGTCCTGCTCGCCATGGCCTGGGGCAGCATCTACGCCCTCTACACCGCGGGCGCCGCGTTCCCCCCGGAGCTGGACCACTAGCGCGAAGCAGCAGCGCACGCTCCCGCCGAAACACGACCGGCCGCCCCTGACTTCCAGGAGCGGCCGGTTCGCTTTTCAGGGGGCCGTGGGCCCGGCGTCAGAACGGGATGTCTTCGTCCGCGCCGCCATGGCTGCCACCGCCCATGCCGTCGTCCATGCCCATGGGCGGCGACGGCTGACCGTACTCGTCCCCGCCGCGCGCGGGCGCGCCGTTGCCCTGCGACCGGCGTCCACCACCAGCACCGGCACCCGCGCCGCCGCTGTAGCCCTCACCGGCGTCACGTCCGCCGAGGAAGGTCACGGAGGTGGCGACGACCTCGGTGGTGTAGTTCTTCTTGTTCTCCTTATCCATCCACTCACGCGTCTGCAGACGACCTTCGACGAAGCACTGCCGTCCCTTCTTGAGGTACTCGCCGCAGAGCTCCGCGAGCTTTCCCCAGACGACGATGCGGTGCCACTCGGTGCGCTCCTGCTTCTGGCCGTTCTTGTCGTTCCAGCTCTCGCTCGTCGCGATGCGGAAGTTCGCCACGGCCTGACCGCCCGGGGTGAAGCGCACCTCGGGGTCCGCGCCGAGATTGCCGATGAGAATGACCTTGTTCACGCCTCCAGCCATGGTTCCTCCCTAACGAGACCTGGCCCACCAAGGGCCAGGTACAACCCGCGGGGACACACGCCCCGACAGGTCCTTCAGCCCATAGCATCCACCACTGACATTCCCCCCGCTAGAAAGCAGCCACGGGAGGCGGGGACGGACGCCCGCCTGTCCTCCGGGCGGAAAAAGGGCCCGGATTCCAGGAGGTTGGAAGGGAGGAAGCGGACGGCTACCCGCCGGGTCGGCTCTCCGCGGTGGCGGGCGCGCCGGGGCTGGACGACGCGGGGGCCACGACCTGGACGGGCTGGGACTTCTGGGCGCGGGCCTCCGCGGACTTGGTGGTGAGGGTGGTGTCCAGGCCCTTGGCGAAGCTGACGACCTGGGGGTCGGTGCCCGTCGTGCCCAGCTTGCGCAGCGCCTTCCAGAAGGGGTGCTCCGCGTCGCCGTTGCGCACCAGCCCCATGGCCAGCAGGGTGGTGGCGGCGTCGCGCTCCGCGGGGCTGGAGGTGCGCAGCGTGGACACCAGCTCCTGGGGCGCCGTGCGGGCCACTTCACCCAGGCCGCTGGCCATCTCACCCTGGGCATCCACGTCCCCGGAGGTGGCGGACGCGCGGCACAGCTCCATCACGCGGGCCATGGCCTCCGTGTTGCCGCCCGCGGCCAGCTCCACCATGGAGCTGACGCCAGGCACGCCCACCGACAGCGTGTGGGCCACCTGGCGCAGCCGCCCGTAGACGTCGTCGCCCGCGGAGTAGCTGTCCAGGAGCGTGCGCGTGCCCAGGTAGTCGTGCGGGTTGGACTGGTAGAGGCTCTCCGCCAGCACGGCGCGCACGGCGGGGTCGCGCTCGCTGCGCCACGCGGTGCGCAGGAAGCCGATGTTGCGCTGATCGCGCTGCTTGCCCAGCTCCAGGTACGTCTTGATGCGGTTGGCGACGTCGCCCGTGCCGCCCGCGACGGCCTTGGTCCCGTCGGAGAGGGCGGCGACAGCGGTGCCGGGCCCGAGGGTGGAGCCGGTGGCGGCCACCGCCGCGCCCAGGGCGTCCATGCCCGCGACGACGGGGCCGGCGCGGCCCGCGTAGTCGTTGACCATGATGGAGAAGGAGAACTTCTCCCCGCCCGCGGACTGCACGTAGCCGCTGAGCGCGGAGACGCCTTCGAGGGTGCCCGTCTTGGCGCGCAGCCGGCCCACGGCGTCGGTGCCGTCGAAGCGGTACTTGAGCGTGCCGTCCTTGCCGGCGATGCCCAGCGAGGACAGGTACTCCGGGGCGAGCGGGAAGCGCTCGTACATGTGGCGCAGCAGGCGGTCCATCTGCGCGGTGGAGAAGCGGTTGGCGTCGTTGAGGCCGCTGCCGTTCTTCATCACGTAGGTGCCGCGCGGGATGGCGACGTCGCGCTCCAGGAACTCCTCCACCACGTCGATGCCCTTGGCGAACGAGCCCGGCGCGCCGCGCAGCTCCGCGCCCATCGTCTTGAGCAGGGTCTCCGCGACGAAGTTGCTGGACAGCTTGTTGAGGCGCTTGAGGACGATGTCGAACGTGTCGGACTGGGACACGTACACCGCGCGGGCGCGCGACGGCGTCAGGCCCTGCTTCACCTTGCCCTTCACCTTCACGCCGCGCGAGACGAGCAGCTGCTTGAGCGTGCCGCCGAAGTACAGGGGCGGGCTGTCGATCTTCTTCCAGACGCTCACCGCGCCGCGCTCGTCGGGCACCTGGCCCTTCACGACGATCTTCTGCCGGTCCCCGAACGCGTCGGACTTCACGGACACGCGCCGCGCGCGGCCGGGGCCGCTGGTGACGGTGCTGTCCACGATGAAGAAGTCGCTGGGCGGCTCCATGTCCACCACGGCCTTGCCGCCGGGTCCGGAGCGCACGTAGACGGCCACCGCGTTCCAGTTGAGGCTCACCGCGCCGGTGGGCGCCATGTACGCGCGGTCGGAGTCCTCCTGATCATAACCGGGCGGGGTGCGCTCGGTGTCGAACCAGGAGTCGTCCACGACGATGTCCTGCACCTCGCGCAGACCGGCGTGGAGCAGCTCGGAGGTGATGCCGTACAGGCGCTCCGTGGTGATGGTGGGGTCGCCCTTGCCGCGCACGTAGAGCGTCTTGACCTTGCCGTCGGCGGGCAGCTCCGGCTCGACGAGGAACTCCGTCTCGTAGCGGTACTCCGGCCCCAGCGCGACGAGCGCGGCGGAGGACGTGACGAGCTTCACGTTGGAGGCGGGGTTGAGCAGTTCGTCCGCGTTGTGGCTGAACACCACCGTGCCGTCGTCCAGGCTCTGCATGTGCACGCCGACGCGGCTGCTCTTGAGCGCGGTGCGCTGCATGACCTGCACGAGGGCGTTCTTCAGCGCCTCGCGTTCAGCCTTTTTGTCAGAGGACGACGACGCGGCAAGGGTGGCGGACGGAAGCCACAAGGCAATGGCGGTCGCTGCCCAGAAGGGTCTGGCTCGAAAAACCTGCACGCACGCTCCGGGGAAATCGCGTTCCATTATGCGGAAGGGATGAAAGGGGCGGCAAGGGCGGGGGGTGGATGCGTGCGGGCATCGCCCGCCTGCCTGCTTCCTGGAAACAGAGAGGATGCTGGCGCAGCATGGAGGCTCCGCCTGACATCCGCCCGTGACAGAAGCCATGCCTCCCCTGCCCTTCCGCGCCGTCCGGGTGCTCTCCGCCGCGCTGGCCCTGATGCTCTACGCCGGCTGCCGCGAAAAAGCGCCCCCCGCCGGCATCACGGTGTTGATGGAGGCCCCACCGGACACGTTGGACGATCGCTTTGCCCTCACGGCCCATGGACAGCGGCTGGCGCAGCTCATCAGCCCGGGGCTGCTCACCTTCGACGACGCCAGCGCACCCGTGCCCCAACTGGCGGAGTCCTTCCACGACGTGTCCCCCACGGTGGTGGAGTTCCGCCTGCGCCCGGGGCTCACGTTCCATGACGGGAGCGCCCTGACCGCCGAGGACGTGAAGGCGACCTATGACAGCCTGAGGGATCCGAAGCTGGGCAGCCCCAAGCGGGAGCGGTACGAGCCGCTGGAGCGGGTGGAGGTGGTGGACGCCCGCACGGTGCGCTTCCACCTGAAGCGCCCCTATGCGCCGCTGCTCGCGGAGCTGTCCGCGGCCATCCTCCCCTCGGAGCGCACGGGCCCGGAGGGCATCGAGGCCCAGGCGACGCACCCGGTGGGCGCGGGCCCGTTCCGGTTCGAGTCCTGGCCGGACGAGGAGCACCTGACGCTGATTCCCTTCGCGGGCTGGCACGGTGGGACGCCCGCGCTCTCACGGCTGACGTTCCGGGTGGTGCGGGACGAGACGACGCGGGTGCTGGAGTTGCTCAAGGGCCGGGCGGACCTGGTGGTGAACGCCGTGTCCCCGGCGGTGCTGCCCACGCTGCGGGAGGCGCCCCACCTGCGCGTGGTGACGAAGCCGGGCACGGGCTTCACCTACGTGGGGCTCAACCTGCGCGAGGGGCCGCTCGCGGACGTGCGCGTGCGCCAGGCGCTGTGCCACCTCATCGACGTGCGCCCGCTGGTGGAGCACAAGCTGCATGGGCTGGCGGAGCCCGCCTCCAGCATGTTGCCCCGCGAGCACTGGGCGTTCACGGCCACGCCCGCGTGCGGATATTCGCCAAAGGAGGCGGCGCGGTTGCTGGACGCGGCGGGGTATCCGGATCCGGACGGGCCCGGGGGGCGGCCCCGGCTGACGTTCACCTTCAAGACGAGCACGGACCGCTTCCGGCGCGCGGTGGCGCTGGTGTTCAAGGAGCAGCTCGCGCAGGGCGGCGTGGCCGTGGAGGTGCGCGCGCTGGAGTTCGGAACGTTCTTCGAGGACGTGCGCCGGGGTCGCTTCGAGTTGTTCACGTTGAAGTGGGCCGCGGTGATGGAGCCGGATCTGCTGCGCGGCGCGTTCCACTCCGGGAACATCCCCGGGCCGGAGAACCACTGGGGAGGGTTCAACCGGGGCGCGCTGAAGGACCCGGCCCTGGACCGGATCCTGGAGGCGGCGACGCAGGCGCCTCGCGAGGAGCGGCGGGCGCTGTATGCCCGGGCGCAAGAGGAGCTGGATGCGGTGCTGCCCGTGATTCCCCTCTGGCACGAGGCCAGCGTGGCGGTGGTGTCCTCGCGGCTCGCGGACTTCGTCCCCAGCGCGCATGGCCTGCTCACGCCGCTGGCGAGGGCGCGGGAAGTGACCTCCCCGAGTGGCCTCGGGAGGGCACCGTGAGGAGCCGCATTGTTTCGGCGCTCATCGCGCTCGTCGGTGCGCTGCTGCTGGTGTCGCTGTTCCTGCACCTCGTGCCCGGCGACCCGGTGGACGTGATGCTGGGCGAGCAGGCGACGCAGGTGGACCGCGCGGCGCTTCGGCGGGCCGTGGGGCTGGACCTGCCGTGGTACGCGCAGCTGTGGACCTTCGCTCGGGACCTGGCCACGGGGGAGCTGCGCACGTCGCTGCCTCCGTTCCAGCGCAAGGTGCTGCCCGCCCTGGGCGCGGCATTGCCGTACACGCTGCTCCTCACGGTGGCGGCGATGGCGGTGTCGCTGCTCCTGGCCCTGCCCCTGGGGGTGATGGCGGCGGCGCGGCGAGGCACTCCGGTGGACGCAGCGGCGATGGGCGTGTCGGTGGCGGGCGTGGCCCTGCCCCGCTTCTGGCTGGGCCCGGTGCTCATCATCGTCTTCGCACTGAAGCTGGACTGGCTGCCGGTGTCGGGCGCGGAGTCGTGGCGGCACCTCGTGCTGCCGGCCTTCACGCTGGGCACCGCGCTGGCCGCGTTCCTCGCCCGGTTGACGCGCGCGACGATGCTGGAGGCGCTGCGCGAGGACTACGTCACCGTGGCCCGCGCCAAGGGCCTGTCCCCGAGCGTGGTGCTGTGGAAGCACGCCTTCCGCAACGCCCTCCTGCCGCTCGTCACCGTGCTGGGCCTGGAGTTCGGCGCGCTGCTGGGCGGCGCCATCGTCACGGAGAAGGTGTTCGCGTGGCCGGGCATGGGCACCCTGCTGCTCACCGCCATCGAGAAGCGCGACTACAACACCGTGCGCGCCACCGTGCTGCTCTTCACCTTCTGCTACGTGCTCGTGAACACGCTCACCGACGCGGCCTATGCGTGGGTGGATCCTCGCGTGCGGAGGCGCTCATGAGGGGGGCCGCCCGCCGCTTCCGGTTGCAGTCCTGGGGTGCCCGGTTCGGGCTCGCCGTGGCCTGTGTCTGGGTGTTCACCGCGCTGTTCGCCCCCTGGCTCAGTCCGCATTCGCCGGACGCCATCGACCTCACACGCGAGCTGTCGCGCCCGGGCCCCGGCCACCTGCTGGGCACGGCGGAGAACGGCATCGACGTGCTCACCCACGTGCTCCACGGCGCGCGCGTGTCGCTGGTGGTGTCCTTCTTCGCCGTGCTGCTGTCGGCCGCGCTGGGCATCACGCTGGGCGGCATCGCGGGGTATGCCGGAGGGCTCGTGGACGAGGGGCTGATGCGGCTGGTGGACGTGCTGCTCGCCTTCCCCGGCATCCTGCTGGCGCTGTTCATCACCGCCGTGCTGGGCCCCAGCCTCTCCAACGTCGTCTTCGCCCTCTCCTTCAGCGGCTGGACGGGCTACGCACGGCTGACGCGAGGCCAGGTGCTCACCCTGCGCGAGCGCGACTACGTGCAGGCCGCCCGTGCCCTGGGCAGTGGCCCTGGCCGCATCCTCTTGCGCCACGTGCTGCCCAATGCCGCCGGGCCGCTGCTCGTGCAGGCGACGTTCGCGCTGCCGGGGGCCATCGTCGCGGAGGCGTCCCTGAGCTTCCTGGGGCTGGGCGTCCCCCCGGGCACTCCGTCGTGGGGCGCGCTGGTGGACCAGGGGACGCAATACCTCCTGGTGGCGCCGCACGTGGCCCTCTTCCCCGGCATCGCGCTGGCGCTCACCGTGCTGGGCTTCAACCTGCTGGGCGATGCGCTGCGCGACGCGCTGGATCCTCGCCACGAAGGGCCGTGACTTGAAGGCTCCGGGCGTCCCTGGCATCAAGCCTTCGCGGAGGTGACGAAGACATGAAGGCCGTGGTGCAGCGGGTGCTGGAAGCGTCGGTGACGGTGGACGGACAGCGCGTGAGCCAGATGGGCCCCGGCCTGCTCGTGCTCCTGGGCGTGGGCAAGGGCGACACCGACGCGGACCTCGCGTGGATGGTGGAGAAGATCGCGCTGCTGCGCATCTTCGAGGACGCCGACGGGAAGATGAACCTGTCGCTGGAGGACACGTCCCGGCAGCTCATCGTCGTCAGCCAGTTCACCCTCTACGGGGATGCGCGCAAGGGCCGCAGGCCCAGCTTCATCGACGCGATGGAGCCGGAGCCGGCCAAGGCCCTCTACGAGCGCGCGTGCGAAGCGCTGCGCCAGCGCGGCCTCACCGTGGGCACCGGCATCTTCGGCGCGGACATGAAGGTCGCGCTCGTCAACGACGGGCCCGTCACCATCCTGCTGGAGAGCCCGCCCAAGGCCGCGGCGAAGCCCCCGGCCTAACGCACGTCCAGCGTGCGCCGGAAGAACGCCACCCCTTCGGCCTTCGTGCGCGTCTGGGAGGCCGCGCGCGTCCCGGCCACGCCGTCCTGGCACAGCATGGCGACGACCTCGAAGCCCTTGGGCTGGCACTCGGGCAGGAAGGTGAAGTGGCCTGCCTCCTCCAGCACCACCGTCGTCGTGGTCTCCGGAGGCATCCGCCCCGACAGTTGAAGGCCGTGCTGCTCGTGCGGCATCAGCTCGTCCCCCTTGGCGAGGATGAGTTCCACCGGCTGCTGGATGTCCGCCGTGTCCTGGGCTTCGAAGGAGGCGGCCATGCCCGGCGCCATCGCGAAGGCCGCCTTCACGCGCGGGTCCCGGTACGACGCGCGCGACTCCTTGAAGTCGATGCGGCGGTAGTCCACGTCGCGCAGGCTCTCGCAGCCAATCTCCTCGCGGGTGCCGGGCGTCGTGCAGCGCTTCTCAATCCATTCCAGGTTGAGCCGCAGCCCCACCAGCGCCATCGCCGTGTAGCCACCCATGGAGTGCCCCGACGCGCCGATGCGCTCCGCATCCACGCGCGGGCCCCACGTCGGGTCCTTCAGGAGGTGGTCGAGGATGACCGTGAAGTCCTTCGGCCGCTCCCAGGCCCTCGCGAAGCCCAGGGGGCTCGTGTCCTGGAACGTGTTGCCCGGGTGGTTCACCGACAGGACGATGAAGCCGTGCGCCGCCAGGTGCGCGCCGAACCAGGACAGGTCGATGCCCGACCCACCGCTGCCATGCGACAGCAGCACCAGCGGCCAGCGCGCCCGGGCGTCCGACAGCGGCGCGTCCTTCGCGGCGAAGAAGGGCTTGAACACCTCCGAGGGCGCGCGGTTGTCCATCGGCGTGCCGGGGGCCACCGGGTACCAGATGAGCGGCTTCAGCGTGCGGCGGCGGACCGGATCCTCGAAGGTCAGCGATTGGGTGAAGCCCACCGCATGGGCCGCGTCCGCCCCGTAGAGCGATGCGTGGTCCGTGCGCGGCGCGCTGTCCGCGGCCTTCTTCGAGCAGGTACAGCCTCCCGACAGCAGCGACGCGGAGACGAGGAACACGGCCGTCAGCCGGCGGAGGGACGCGGGGGCGGCCTGGGAGAGGCGGAGCATGGGCTGGATCCGGAAGGGGCGTGGAGGCCCGAGGAGCATGGCCGGGATGCGACTTCGCGGGAAGGCGTGAAGTCACCGGCACAAGGGCACGGCCTCCGAGGCCCGCTTTCCGGCCCTGGCGCTCCGTTCCACGCGCTCAGCCAGCGCGGGCCGCTACAACCGGACGGTGGTGCCGCGCGTCACCAGGGCCGCCAGCCCCTGCTTCGTCTGCGCCGCAGAGCGCAGGTGCAGGGTGAGCGCCCCCAGCTCGCGGATCCACGTGGCCGCGTTTGGGCCCAGGCCGGAGAAGAGCACGGAGAGCGGCGGCGGCTGGGCCACGCGGCCCGACCAGTACCCCAGCACCTCGTCGCGCTCCGGGAGCACGGGCAGCTTCATGCGCTCCTGCTCCCGCGTCAGCAGCCGCTCCAGCTTGCGCGGCAGGTTCACCTGCCAGTGCAGCACCGTGCGCGCCGGCCGCCAGGCCCAGTCCGCGAAGGCGAAGCGCTCGCGGACCGCGTACTCGCCCCGGCCCTGCGTGACGAAGACGCGGTCCGGCGGGAAGTCCGGGAAGGGGTCCCACTGCCCGGCCAGGAGCGACGCCAGCCCCTGCTCTCCGGGGGGGCGCAGGCGGAAGCTGTCCCGCACCGCCCGCGCGGCCCGGATGTCCCAGTAGGGATAGGCCGGGTCCTCGAGCATCAGCGCCAGGTTGAGCGCCTCGTCCCACTCATCCGCGTAGCCACCGTGCGCCCCGCCCACCTCCCAGCCGCCCGGCGCCTCGCGCCAGGGCTGGAACACGAGCCGGTCCACCAGGTCCATCCACCCGTCCGAGTCCACCGACCCCACGCCCCCCGGCAACGCCGACATGGCCAGCCGCTGACAGAGGGTGAAGGACTGCGGGTCCCCCAGGTGGTTCGACAGCGCCTCCAGCGCCCCGGAGGCATCCCCCATGGCGCGCGCGAAGAACGGCAGCACCAGCTCATGGAAGAAGCGGTCGTTGATGGGACGCAGGACGACGTCCATGGGGGCGTCCTTCCGGGCCGGCCGTCAGGGCCGCGCGTCTTCCTGGACGATGAGGGCGTGGATGTCCGACGACGTCGGGGCCTCCAGGATGGCCGCCCGGAAGCGCGGGTTCTTGAAGAGGCGCGAGATGCGCGCCAGCGCCTTCAGGTGCACGCCCGCGCTGTTCTCCGGCGCCACCAGGGCGAAGAACAGGTGCGTGGGCTTGCCGTCGATGGCCTCGAAGTCCACCCCCGCGCGCGACACGCAGAAGGCCGCCTGGAGGCTGTCCATGCCCGCCAGCTTGCCGTGGGGGATGGCCACCCCCTCGCCAATGCCGGTGCTGCCCAGCTTCTCGCGCTCCTGGAGCACTGCAACCAGCCGCTCCTCGCGCAGATTGGGGTGCGCCCGCGCCAGGGTGGCACTCAGCTCGCGCAGCACTTCCGCCTTCGTGCGGGCCTGCATGTCCGCGACGACTGCTTGGGGGCTGAGGAAATCGGCGATTCTCAATGGCGCTCCCGCACTGGCGCTCCGGGCCGGCAATGATTCCTCGGCCGGCAATTACTCCTCGCACTGGATTCGCGCAAGGGTCGCCTGGGTGGTGCAAAGCGCTTCGCTCACTGAGCGTCAGCCCCCGGGTCTCCCCTGCTTGCCACGACCGCCCCCCGCGCGTGAGCGGCGCGGGGGGGGCCGGACCTGGTACGTCAGGTGCCGGTGGCGGCCACCGGTTCGGATGGCAGGTGCGGCTCGATGAGGCCGAACCCGCCTTCCTTGCGGCGGTAGACGATGGACAGCGCCTGCGACTGCTGGTTCTGGAAGACGTAGAAGTCGTTGTTCATCAAGTTCATCTGCATCACCGCGTCATCCACCGACAGCGACTGGATGGCCAGGTGCGTGGTGCGCACCAGGCGCGCGATGCCCGCCTCGGCCGCCTGCGCCGTGTCGGGCCGGGAGCCGGCCTTGGCCGGAGTCACGGGCGTGACGGACGCCTGGGCGGGCTCGCCGGCCTCGGTGGACTCCAGCGACTCGGAGACCTCGAAGACGTCGTGGCGGACCTTCAGCGTGTTCACCAGGTCCTGGCGGTGGTGCACCTTCTCCTTGCCGTGGTGCGACTTGAGCTTGTCGCGGTAGCGGCGCAGCTGCCGTTCGATCTTGTCCATCGCGAGGTCGATGGACGCGTACATGTCATCGCTCTTCTCACGCCCCCGGAGGACCCAGGCGCCCGAGTGGATGGTGATGTCCGCGTGGTGCAGGTGCCGCTCCAACGACAGGACCACGTGGGCCTCTCCAGCCCGGTCCAGCAGTCGGTTCACCCGTTCGACCTTCTCACGGGCGTACTCCTTCAGGGAATCCGACGCTCCGAACTGACGGAAGGTGATGTTGAGCTGCATGCGTGGCCGCCTCCTAGGGAGAGAGGTAAGCTCCGTCACAGATCAGAGACGGAGCCCACGCCGAAAGCAACCCGTCCCTCCAGGTTGGCATTTCCCGTTCTCGACATGCGCGCGCGCAAGCGACCGCTAGAGGACACGTGTTGTGTCCGTTGCCGGTCAGGGGTGGGGCATTCCGACCCGGGTCCCATTTTCCGACCCGGGCCCTGCCGGAATCCCCCGCGAGGTCCCCCGCGCGCGCCAGCGCCTGCCCGCCCGCCTCCGGAGCACGGCGTCAGGGAACGACGGAGAGCACGAAGTCCTGCGAGTGGAAGATGCCGCCGTCGCATGACGCCACGCCCACGCACTCGCGCACGACGCCGGCCAGGTCCGCGCCCATCGTGAGGGTGTGGTTCGCCTGCGGGGTGTTGGGCGGAATCGTGATGCTCACCTTGCCGCCCTCCTGCGTGGCGGTGAGGTTGGTGGGCGCCCGGCCGCCCTCGCGGAAGAGGACGACCTCGATGGGGCCAGGGACCTCCGTCGCGGGCTCCCAGAGGAACGCGTAGGTCTGCCCCACGCGCAGCCGGTCCGGGGCGCCCTCCCCCTGGAACGTGAACTGGCGCTTGGCCTTGGCGCCCTGGAGCACCAGCCGCACGGTGTGGGTGGCGTCCTGGAGCTGCACGGTGATGTCGCCCACCGGCTCCCGGCTCCACGCGGCCGGGTCGTAGTTGAAGAAGGCGCGGCTGTTCTCGCACGCGTCCGCGCGGCCCCCCACGTCCGACGCGCCGCCCGGCACCAGCGTCATGGGCTCGCCGTTGAAGGTGGCCGTCACGTCGTCGGCGAAGCGCGAGCACGGGCCGCCGTCCTTCGACACCGAGTAGCTGACCGTGAAGCGGTGCGCCCCCTGCGCGTCCGGCGTCAGGACGTCGTCCACGTCCGCCAGCGCGTAGGTGAGCGAGCGGTCCGACAGCTCCGCGAGCGACATGACCTTCGTCTCGCCGCCGCTACAGCCAGCCAGGGACACCAGTGACAGCAGGGTTCCAAACACACCGAGGGCGCGGAGGCCGCCCACGGTCCGACACGTGAAGAGCACAGGGAAGGACATGGCGCGGCCGACCCTAGCTCACTCCCGCGCGAGCAGTCCGGACAGACGCTGCGCCACGGCCGGCCACTCGGTGTCGAGGATGCTGTAGTACGCGCTGTCGCGCACGAGCCCGCCGCGCACCAGCATGTGGTTGCGCAGGATGCCCTCGAAGGTGGCCCCCAGGCGGGCGATGGCCGCGCGCGAGCGCTCGTTCCGCCGGTCCGTCTTCAGCTGCACGCGCATCACCGCCAGGGTGTCGAAGGCGTGGCGCAGGAGCAGGTACTTGCACTCGGTGTTCACCCGCGTGCGCCACGCCCGCCGCCCCAGCCAGGTGGAGCCGATCTCCAGCGTGCGGAAGTCGCGGCTTATCTCCATGAAGCGCGTGGTCCCCACCACGTCCCCGCTCTGCCGCTCACAGATGGCGAAGGGGCGCTCGGTGCCCGCGTCCGCCGCCCGGAGCGCGGCGGCGACGTAGTCCGCCACGTCCGCCTCCGTGCGCAGCACGCGCGAGAAGTGCGCGAACAGCTCCGGCTCGCAGAGCGCCGCGAGCGCGGGCACGTGGGCCGTGGAGAGGGGCACCAGCCGCACCGCCGTCCCCTCCAGGGTGACGGGCGGCACGACGAGGGGCACGAGGTCGCGGCGGGGAGTTTCAGCGTCGGTGACAGGGGCGTGCGGGTCCATGGACCCGCTTCATGCCCCACTTCCGGCCCGGATGTGCAGGGCCGGGTCGCGGGCCTCCGCTAGCTAGTAGTAGCGCTTGCGCTTGCTGCTGGGGAGGATGCCCAGCACCTCGCGGTACTTGGCCACCGTGCGACGAGCGATTTCCGTGCCCTGCGAGCGCAAGAGCTCCACCAGCTTCTGGTCCGAGTACGGGTTGCGCGAGTCTTCCTGCGACACCAGCTGCTTGATGTGGTGCTTCACGGCCTCGCTGGCCGTGTCCTCGCCGGACACGCGGGAGATGGACGAGTTGAAGAAGTACTTCAGCTCGAAGATGCCCTGCGGCGTGTGCACGTACTTGCTCGTCGTCACGCGGCTGACGGTGGACTCGTGCATGCCGATGTCCTCCGCCACGTCGCGCAGGATGAGGGGCTTCAGGTGCGCGATGCCCTTGTCCAGGAAGTCCTTCTGGAACTTCACGATGCTCTCGGTGACCTTGTAGATGGTCCGCTGCCGCTGGTGGATGGAGCGGATGAGCCACATCGCGCTGCGCAGCTTGTCCTGGATGAAGTCCTTCGTCTGGCCGGGGCTCACCGCGCCGTTCTTCAGCGCGTTCCGATACATGCCGGAGATGCGCAGCTTGGACAGGCCGTCGTCGTTGAGGACGACGGTGTAGTCCTCCTCGCCCAGCTTGTAGACGAAGACGTCGGGGGTGATGTACTGCGCGTCGTCCCCGCTGAAGTTGCGGCCCGGCCGCGGGTCCAGCTTCGGCAGCAGCTTCGCCGCCGACACCACTTCGTCCAGGGTGACCTTGAGGTCCTTGGCGATGGCCGGCAGGTTCTTGGACTCCAGATACTTCATGTGCCGCTTGATGATGAGGCCGAGCAGCGCGGCGTGCGGATCCTTCATCGCCTGCAGCTGGATGAGCAGGCACTCCTGCAGGTCGCGCGCGCCGCAGCCCCGGGGCTCCAGGTTCTGGATGCGGCGCAGGGTGCGCTCGGCGACGTGCATGGGCACGTCCGCCTCGTTGGACAGGCGGATGAGCGGGTCGCCTTCGATGTCCGGGAGCTTGAGGTAGCCGTCGTCGTCCAGGTTGCCCAGGATGAGCACCGCCACGCGGCGCTCGGCCTCGTTGAGCCGCAGCGTGCCCAGCTGCTCCTGGAGATGGTCGACCAGGTCCTCCTTCTTCACCATGTTGGCTTCGAACGACGGCAGGTCGTCCGTGGCCACGTTGCCCTTGTTGGAGGCGGTGGTGGGCTCGTTGAACTGGTAGCTGTTGAGGTAGGCCTCCCAGTCAATCTCCGGGGGGCCCTCGCCGTCCGCCTTGAACTCCTGGGCGGTCTCCGGGTTCGCGGAGGGCATGTCGCCGTCGCGGATGGCCTCGGCGTTGTCGGCCTCCAGCGAGGCCTCGCCCGGCTCCTTCTCGCTCACCTCTCCCGGCATCCCCTCTTCGGGCTGCTCCAGGAGCGGGTTCTGTTCCATCTCCTCGCGGACCTGGTCCAGGAGCTCCATTCGCGAGAGCTGGAGGAGCTTGATGGCCTGCTGCAACTGGGGCGTCATCACCAGCTGCTGGGCAAGCTTCAGGCTCTGTTTGAGTTCCATCGCCATGAGGGGGCGTCTCCAGTGGACGGGCATGCCACTTGAATGGAGTTTCCAATCAAGGACCGTGCCAACCTAACAAGGACCCTCGGCCACGTCCAGTGCCCCTCCGCGTGGTTCCTGGATTGCAGTGTGAGAAATCTGCAAGAAATCCAGAAGGTTGCCACAACCCCCGCCTGCCTGCCCGATGTTCAAACGTCGACGCAAAAGCGGGGCCAACTTCACCCGGAGCATCTGGAGGCACACGCAGCGTCTGGATCGTCAGGGCGCTTGTAAACGGAAGCGGTCTCCCAGGTAGACGGCTCTGGCACGGGCGGACCCGGCGATCTGCGCGGGGGTGCCCTCTTCCAGGATTTGCCCCTGTGCGATAATGTAGGCCCGGTCACAGATGCCCAGGGTGTCCTGGACGTTGTGGTCGGTGATGAGGATGCCCAGGCCCCGCTCGCGCAGCAGGTGGATCTGCCGCTGGAGGTCGCCCACGTTGATGGGGTCCACGCCGGCGAAGGGCTCATCGAAGAGGATGAAGCGGGGGGCGGGGATGAGGCTGCGGGCAATCTCCGCGCGCCTGCGCTCGCCGCCGGAGAGCGTCTCGCCCCAGGACTCGCCCACGTGGGTGAGGCCGAACTCCTCCAGGAGGGTGTCGGCGCGCTTCTCCCGCTCCGCCCGGGAGAGCCCCTTCTGGAGCTCCAGGACGGCCAGGAAGTTCTGGCGCACCGTGAGCTTGCGGAAGACGGAGGCCTCCTGTGGCAGGTAGCCCACGCCCCGGCGCGCGCGGCGGTGCATGGGCAGGTGGGTGAGGTCCTCGTCCCCCACGCGCACGCGGCCCGCGTCCGGCGTCACCAGCCCCACCACCATGTTGAAGCTCGTCGTCTTGCCGGCGCCGTTGGGGCCCAGCAGGCCCACCACCTCGCCCGGGGCGACGTTGAAGGAGACGCCCTGCACCACCTGGCGGCGGCGGAAGGCCTTCTGGAGCCCTTCCGCGTACAGCTTCGCGCCATCCGTCATGGCGCGGTGCCTCCCGGCGGCGCGGGCCTGGGCGTCGCGGGGGTCTTCTTGCGGGTGCCGGGGGCGACGGTGGAGTTGGGGGACTCCACGAGGATGCGGGCGTTCTCCACCTCCACGCGCTCGTTGCCCAGCACCAGGCGCACCTTGGTGCCGGTGACGTAGGTGTTGCCCTGGCGGGCCTCCGGGGAGCCCGTCACCACCAGCACGCCGGAGGGGACGTCGTAGTCGGCGCGCTCGCCGCGGGCCTGCCGGTCGCCATCCACGGCGCGCACGTTGCCGGCGCACACCACGCGCGTCACCTGGCGCGGCTGGTTGTAGTAGGCGGTCATCTTGTCGCAGCGGATGTCCATGGTCTGGTGCTTCACCCGCACGTTGCCGGTGAGCACCGCCTGGGCGCGGTCGCCGCTGACGTGGTCCGCGGAGAGGTCCACCGGGTTGCGCAGGTCCATGGGGGCCAGCGAGGCGCCCGGCGCGGGCAGCGGTGCGGGAGGCGTGCCCGCGTCGGGGGGCTTCGGGGCACCGGGCTTCGGCGTCACGGAGCCGGGCTTCGGGGCCACGGCCTGCGTGCCCGGGGCGGCAGGCGGCGTGGCCTGGGCGGCCTGGGCCGGTACGGGCTGGGCCAGGAACAGCGCCATCACGAGGAACTCAATCACTGCGTCGCTCCACCCAGCACGGTCTCGACCGCGCCCTCGAAGGTGAACGTCTCATCCGGGGCGGACAGCACGAAGCGGTCCGCCCGCATCTGGTAGTCGGGGCCCTTCATCGTCACGCCCTCCTCGCCATGCGCCCGCTGCACCGTGGCGTCGTACGTGAGCTTCGGCGTGCGGGCCACCATGCCGTCGCCCGTGCGGACGACGACACCTCCGGTGCCCACCCACTGTCTGGACGCGAGGCTGCCGTCCATATTCGGGGCCGTGATTTCCGTCCCGCCCTCCAGGGGGAGGGGCGAGCTGCGTGTGCCCTGGCCGGGCGGCAGCCGCACGGTCACGTTCGTCGCCTGCACCTCGCCGCCCGCGCGTCGGTAGAGGACGCGCGCGGCGGTGCCAGAGACCACCAGCTTGTCGCCTTCGAACGAGCGCAGGCGCGCGCCCTCCAGCACCACGTCCGGGCGCGGCTCGTTCGCGGCGCCCTCGGCGGGCCGGCGCGGCGCGCAGGCGGTGGCGAGGAGTCCCAGGAAGCTCAAGGCAAGCAGGCGCGACACGGGTCCTTCCTTATCACCGCGACGGGGCGGACGCTGTGTCGGCAAGGGCCGGGCGGGCGTCCTCGGGAGGACGCGTCTTCCACCGTTGGTGCATCCACACCCACTGTTCGGGCGCCCGGCGGATGGCCGCCTCGATGCGCTGCGACAGGGCGGCGGTGAGGGCCTGGACGGCCTGCTCGCGGTCCGTCACCTCCGGGGCAGGCACCTCCTCCATGGTGAGCCGGTAGCCCGGGCCCTCGCGCTGGCAGAAGCCCACCACCACCGCCGCGCCGGTGCGCAGCGCCAGGTCCGCCGCCGCGCGCGGGGTGGCGGCCAGCTCCCCGAAGAAGGGCACGAAGACGGACTGCACCCTGGTGTCCTGGTCGATGAGGATGCCGAGAATCTCCCCGCTGCGCAGGGCCCGGAGCATGGCCCGGGCCGCGCCCTCCTGGCCGCGCCAGATGCTGCGCACCCCGCCCTTCGCCCGGAAGTCCTCCACGAGCGCGGTGAGGCGCGGGTCGCTGGTCTCCTTCGCGATGCTCTGGCTGGGGTAGCCCGCCTTCGCCACGCGCCGGGCGAGCAGCTCCCAGTTGCCCACGTGGCCGGACACGAAGACGACGCCCTTCCCCCGGGCCAGCGCGGCCTCCAGCACCCGCCGGTCCTCGGCGGGCCAGGACACCAGGGTCTCCAGCCCGGCCTCCAGCGCGCGCGTGGAGGCGACCTCCAGGGCGGCGGCGGCCAGGTGGCGGAAGGCGTCACGGGCGAGCGCGTCACGTTCGGCGTCGCTGCGGTCGGGGAAGGCGCGGGCGAGCGACTTGAGGGCCTTGCGCCGCTCGCCGCCGGCCAGGGCATAGGCCCAGCCGCCCAGCGTCATCCCCAGGGCGCGGGCCGTCCCCAGCGAGAGGAACTGGAGCAGGCGCAACATCCCGGCGATGAGCAGGTAGCGCAGGGTACGCTTCAGGCGCTTAGTTAGGGGAGGACGCTCCACGACGCGTCTCCATATCCCATGCGCGAATACAACTTCGACGGCCTCATTGGTCCGACCCACAATTACGCCGGCCTCTCGCCGGGCAACCTGGCGTCACAAACCCACGGGGGCCAGTCCAGCCAGCCCCGGGAGGCGGCGCTCCAGGGACTGGAGAAGATGCGCTTCGTCGCGGAGCTGGGCGTGGGGCAGGCGGTGCTGCCGCCCCAGCCGCGCCCGTCCCTGCGCACGCTGCGCACGCTGGGCTTCACGGGCACCGACGAGGAGGTCATCACGCGCGCCGCGCGCGACGCGGAGCACCTCCTGCGCCTCACCTCCAGCGCCTCCGCCATGTGGACGGCGAACGCGGCCACCGTCGCGCCGTCGGCGGACACCGCGGACGGCCGGGTGCACCTGACGCCCGCGAACCTCACGCAGATGTTCCACCGCGCCATCGAGGCGGACACCACCCACGCGGTGCTGCGCGCCATCTTCGCGGATCCGAAGCACTTCCAGGTCCATGCCCCGCTGCCGGGCGCCGCGCACTTCGCGGACGAGGGCGCGGCGAACCACACGCGCCTGGAGACGCGGGGGCACAAGGCGGTGCACCTGCTCGCGTGGGGCCGCAGCGCGTGGCAGGACGTGAAGGGGCCGCAGCGCTTCCCCGCGCGTCAGACGCTGGAGGCAAGCGAGGCCCTGGCGCGGCTGCACCAGCTGGACCCCGGGCAGGTCGTCCTTCCGCAGCAGCATCCGGACGGCATCGACGCGGGCGCGTTCCACACCGACGTGCTCGCGGTGGGCAACGAGCGCTTCCTCATGCTGCACGCGCTGGCGTTCGTGGACCACCCCGCGCTCCTCCAGACGCTGCGCCAGAAGCTGGGGGCGGACTTCCGCTCCGTGGTGGCGACGAACGACGAGCTGCCGGTGAAGGACGCGGTGAAGGCCTACCCGTTCAACTCGCAGGTGCTGTCGCTGCCGGACGGCACCATGGCCATCGTCGCGCCCATCGAGAGCCGCGAGACGCCCCACGCGCGCGCCTTCCTGGAGCGCGTCGTCGCCGAGGACAACCCGGTGAAGGCGGTGCACTACCTGGACGTGCGGCAGTCCATGAACAACGGCGGGGGCCCGGCGTGCCTGCGCCAGCGCATCTCCCTGACGGACGCGGAGCGGGCCGCCATCACCGCGGATGTCTTCTACTCACCCGCCCTGCACGAGACGCTGGCGGCCTGGGTGCGGCGCCACTACCGCGACGTGCTGCGCCCCGACGACGTGAGGGATCCGCTGCTGGCGCGCGAGACGATGACCGCGCTCGACGAGCTGACGCGCCTGCTCAAGCTGGGCAGCGTGTACGATTTCCAGCAGTAGGCCGTGCGCAAGCCTTGCCTGCCCGCCCTCCGAAGCGCCGGACGGGCGCAGGCAGGCGCGTCCGCCCTGGACCGAATGGCGAATGGCCCCACGCGTCGTCCGGACACACCTTCATGGCAAGGAGGTGACGTCCCCATGATCCCGACCGCCATCCAGCAGTACCTCCGGCGCCATCGCGTCCCCTTCGAGCGCTATGCCCACGCTCGGGCTGAGAGCGCGATGGAGCTGGTGGAGGTCCTGAATGTGCCGAGCTGGCGCGTGGCCAAGTCCGTCATCGTGAAGGCGAACCGACAACCGTGGATCATCGTCGTGCCCGCGCTCGCCTCGGTGGACCTGCGCCAGGTGCGCGACATGCTGGGCGCTCACTCGGTGCGGCTGGCCACGGAGGCCGAGTTCGTCGACCACTTCCCGGGGTGTGAGCCGGGGGCCGAGCCGCCTTTCGGAGAGCTGTACGGCATGCCCGTGGCGATCGATGAGTCGCTCAGCCTCAATGAGCGCCTGCTCTTTCGCGCGGGCTCGCACGAGGAGGCCCTGGAGCTGCGCTTCCAGGACTTCGCGCGGCTGGAGTGGCCGCTGGTCGCGTCGTTCATCCAGCCCCCCTCCGAGGAGTCGCACGCGGAGGACGAGCCCTACCCGGGTTCCATCGAGGAGTCGGGCGCCCAGGCCTGATGTCGTCAGGGGCCGGGGGCGTCGCTGATCCGCTCCTGGCGGCGTGCGTCCACCTGAGCACGCTCGTGGGCTTCCAGCCGCGCTGCCCAGGCCTCGGCCTGGGTGCGCTGGCTGCTTCTTCCGGGCGGCATGAGCCGCAGTCCTTCGTGGACCGACCGCGCCGCCGCGTCATGGCGCGACAGCTGCTCCTGCAGGCGGGCCACCGCGAAGTGGCCGTCCGGGTTGGGCACCAGTCCCACGACCGAGCGCCGCTGCTCCAGCGCGCGGGCCAGCAGCCCCTCGCGCTCGAAGCAGTCCGCCTCCAGTGAGAGCAGCCGCGCGCGCTGCTGGAGGTTCGTGAGGAAGGGCGCCACCGCGGCCAGCGTGTCGCGCGACCGCCGCGTCAGCCCCGCCTCCTGCTGCCGCGCCGCCAGGGAGAAGGCCAGCTCCACGTCCTGGGGGAAGCGCTTCGCGAGGGCCTCCAGGGCCTGGAGCGCCTCCGCCCCCCTGCCCTGCGCGCGCCACACCTCCGCGCGCAGCAGGTGCGTGGCCAGGGCGTCCGGCGCACGTCGCTCCACCTCCGCGCAGGCCGCCTCCGCCGCGGGCAGCTCTCCCTGCGCCAGCCGGCCGCGCGCCTCGTGCATCCACAGCGCCGTGGCGTCGGGCCGCCCCTCGAAGTGCTCGCGCGCCCAGGCGAGCCAGGCCAGCCCCAGCGCGCGACGCTCGGGCACGGCGAGCAGCGCCGCGGCCAGCTCCAGGGCCTGTCCGGGCGCCTCGGACGTGAGCGTCCGCAGCTCCTCCGGCGTGCGGGCCAGGGGCAGCGCTTCGGAGAGGAGCACGCGCGTGTCGCCGGCCTCGTGGGACAGGCGGTATTCGAGGAAGCCCTGCGCGCGCCGGCCCAGGTGCAGGAGCGCGCGCGCCGCCACGCGGTGCGACGGGGCATCGAGCGGACGCAGGTACAGCGCGCGGTTGACGAACGCCAACGCCTCCTGCGCGCCCGCCGCCCCGTCCCTCGCGGAGGCCATCGCCACCAGCCGGTACAGCAGGTAGTCCGCCGGGTGCGCGTCGATGAGCTCGAGCCCCAACGCGCGGACCTCCGCCCCGGGGGCCCGGGCCGACACGCGGTCCGCCAGTCGGGCTTCCGCGTCCACCATCCGCTGAGCGCCCGGCACGAGCGCGACGAGCACCCCCGCCGCGAGCCCCGCCGCCAGCGCCAGCGCGGGGCCCGTGGGCAGCGCCCCCGTCCGCGTGCGCCGGGCGAACATGCGCTCCGCTTCGCGAGGCCGCGCCACCGCGCCCAGGGCCACCGCCACGGCGACGGCGCACGCGGGCAGCTCCAGGCTGAAGTCGAAGAGGTTGTGCAGCGCCAGCGCCGCCACGCCCGACAGCGCCGCCAGGTCCACCGGCCCGTGGCCCTCGCGCCGCACGAGGCGCACGAAGCCCCAGAGGCCCAGCGCCAAGAGCAGCAGGCCCGGCACGCCCCACTCCGTCGCCACCTGGAGCACCGCGTTCTCCGGGTGCGTGAAGGTGTTGGGGTTGGGCTCGGTCTGGTAGCGCGGGAAGGCGGCCTCGAACGCGCCCCGCCCCATGCCCAGCACCGGGAAGGCGCGGGCCGCGCGGGCCATCATCGGCCACGGCTCCACCTTGCCGCGTCGCAGGGACGCCACGCTGTCCGCCGTGCGCGCCTCCGCCCAGAGCTGATCCGCCGCCAGGTACGCGCCCACCGACAGCGTCGCCAGCAGCCCCAGCAGCACCGCCGCGCCCCGTCCCCAGGAAGGCCTGGAGGGCGTGCGCGCCTCACGCCGCTGCTTCGACAGCCAGCCGGCGAGCAGCACCTGCCCGAAGATGAAGAACACGATGCCCGCACGCGACAGCGACAGCAGCACGCCCGCGCCGGAGACGAGCGCCGCCGCCGCGAAGGGCCACGCCCGCGCGCGCGGCTGCTTCGACAGCGCCAGGCCCACCGCCACCGTCGCCGCCAGCCCCAGGAAGCCCGCGAGGTGGTTGGGGTTGCCGAACGGCGTCACCAGCGGCGGCCTCGCGTGCACGTACGCCCGGAGGCCGAACAGCATCTCCACGCCGAAGAGCGCATGGCCCAGGCCCACCGCCGCCACCGCCGCGCCCGTGAAGGCCAGCACCGTCAACAGCCGCTTGCGCGACGCCCGCGCGCGGCACACCTGCGCCGCCGCCAGGAACGTCAGCAGATATGCCCCGTGCTTCGCCAGCTCCCGCCAGGTGGCGGCGGGCTCCAGCGACACCGGCCGGAAGCCCGTGAGGCCCAGCGGCACCAGCAGGTCCTCGCGCAGCGCCGCGGCCTCCGGGCTCACCCACGCGAGCACCGCCGGCGGCAGCGGCACGAGCTGCAACGCGCACAGCAGCACGCCGCCCACGAGTGGCGCCGCGAGGAGCGGGATGCGCGGGGACTCCCCCTGCCGCCGCGCGCCCAGCACGGCGAGCACCGCGGCCAGCCCGGCCAGGACACCCAGCGGCCAGGACACCCAGCGCGCCGCGCCGCCCAGCGCCACCGGCCCCAGCACCAGAAGCGCCGCGAGCGCGGCCTCGGCGGACAGGGTGTACCGGGAGACGCGGCGGGACTCGGGGGCCATGGACAGGGCGGAAGTATGT
>NZ_RAWG01000630.1 GCF_003611735.1 Corallococcus sicarius
CCCGTCCCCCCCGCCGTGCTGCCCGTCCCTGCTGCCTGGAGCCTTAGCATTCGCCGTGCCGACGCTCCTTCGCGAGATATTCCCCTGCAACTTCAGCCACTTGAGTTTTCTTGACCCCCTGGCCCAGGGGTGCTGTGGGCGCGGAGCCGGAAAAAACTCCTGACCCTCCAGGACCCCGGCCTAACGTGTGACAGCCCTGTTGACGGGATGATGGAGGAACCTGTGCGCCTTCCGGCCGCCGCCGCACTGCTCAGCCTGGTTGCTTGCTCCGAAGCGACAGAAGGTCCCACCCCGAAGCTCGAGGGCCTCATCAATCCGCTGGAGCGGCTCGTGACGCCCGCGCGCGTCTGCAATGCCGGTGGCGATGCGCGCGGCTGGCGCCTGGAACTCATTGGCAGCGGCTTCACCCCGCTCCCCCGCGACGCGCTCACCGACACGCCCGCCGTGGAGCTGCCCCAGGTGACGCTGAGCGGCCCTGGCGACTACACGCTCCCCGCCGACCACCTCTTCTTCGCGCGCACCGAGCTGATGCGGATGGACCTGCCCACCCGCAACACCACGCCGTCGAGCCAGCTCGCGCCCGGCGCCTATACCGTCTCCGTGACCAACCCCCTGGGCGGCACCGCGCGGCTCGCGGACGGGCTGCGCGTCGTGGCCCCGCCCACGCTCGAGGGCTTCACCGCGCCCCAGGGCTTCTCCTATGGCGGCGGCAGCCCCCTGATCATCGAAGGCAGCGGCTTCCGCGTGGACGCGCCGCCCCTCATCACCCTGCACCGCGAAGGCGACGAGGACCGGCCGCTCTTCACCGTCACCGTCGCCTCCGAGACGCGCATCGACACCGAGGTCCCCCCCGCGACGCCCGAGGGCACCTACGACGTCCGCATCACCAACCCCGAAGGCTGCGCCGTCACCCGCCCCCAGGTGCTCACCGTCGCCTATCCGAAGCTGGGCACCCTCGCCCTGTCGCCCGCCAGCGGCCCCGCCAGCACCGACACCTCCATCGCCATCACCTTGTCCGGCAGCGGACGCTCGTTCTCCGAGGGCATCGCGGACGTGTACCTGGTCGCGCCCGTGAAGACGGACCCCGGGCAGCGCGTGAACATCCCGCTGCGCGACGTGAAGTACGTGAACGCCGCGCGGCTCACCGCCACCGTGCCCACCTGCGCCGGCTTCGACCCGCCACCCATCACGGATCCGCAATGTCCTGGCGGCGTCGTGCCCGGCGGCCCCTACACGCTCATCGTGACCGACCCCAGCGGCGCGGTGGGCGAGGTGTCCCTGAAGTAGTCGTATTGCGACCGGGCCCCCTGGCGCGTAATGAAGCCGCATGGACGCATCGGCATTGAAGGGCCGCCGGGTCATCGTCGGCGTGGGCGGCGGCATCGCGGCGTA
>NZ_RAWG01000631.1 GCF_003611735.1 Corallococcus sicarius
GGCCGGGGGGGCCAGGGCGTCCGGGGGGCAGTGGCACGTCGGGCTCCGGCTCCCTGGATCCGAACCTCGCCGGCTACCGGGATGCGCTCCGGGTGTTGGATCAGAACTGGGACACCTTCGACACGGCGGTGGGGGCGAAGGACGGGAAGCTGTCGATGGCGAACCTGGAGGCGTTGCTCGGCAGCCCGGCGGCGTCCCCCACGCTCAAGCGCGCCGCGCAGTTCTTCAAGGACAACCCGGAGTACTTCAACCGGCTGGAGACGGCCGCGGGCACCGGGAGCAAGGACGGCGTCGCGAGCCGCCAGGACCTGGGCGCGGAGCTGGCGGCGGTGGCGAAGCTGCCGGAGGTGCCGGGCGCGTCTTCACCGGGTGGCAGCGGCCGGAGCCCGGGCGGCACGCGGGCGCGGGACATCGTGGACAACCCGAACATGAGCATCGAGCAGAAGGTGCAGGCGCTGCTCATGGGCATCACCGAGGACACCGACGCGGAGCTGCTGGACGTGATGAACGAGATGGCGAGCGCGCGGGATGAGCGCGCGACGCTGGGCACCAGCGACCAGGACAAGGCGCGCGGCGCGAAGCTGGACACGAGCATGCAGGAGCTGGAGCTGCGGCTCCAGACGCTGATGGAGAAGCGCAAGGCCATGTTCGACCTGATGAGCAACATGTCGTCGAAGTTCAACGAGATGGCGAAGACGGCCATCTCCAACCTGCGCAGCGCGTGAGAGCCGCCATGGGACGCATCATCAAACACGAAGGCGGCGAGGGGCTGACGATGGAGACCGGAACGGCGCGCAGGCTGAAGTCCTTCGCGCGGGGGGAGACGACCTGGGCGGAGGTGGAGGGGATGACCTTCGAGGAGGCGAAGGCCATCGCGCAGGTGGGCTGCGACCTGGCGGCGGCGGGGCGGATGGAGGAGGCGCGCATCCTGTTCGAGGGGCTCGTGGAGGGGAACCCGAAGGACTCGGCGGCGCACGCGGCGCTGGGCACCGTGTACCAGAAGCTCGGGAGGGTGGAGGACGCGCTCACCGAGTACACGCACGCGCTGTCGGGGGATCCGCGCAACCCCGTGGCGCTGGCGGGCCGGGGGGAGCTGCACCTGCGCCGCGGCGAGCGTCAGGGCTTCACGGACATCGCCAACGCGGTGGAGGTGGATCCGCACGGTGAGACGTCCGCGGGACGCCGCGCGCGGGCCCTGGTGAAGGCCATCACGCTGGTGGCGGTGGAGAAGCTGAAGGCGGGCGCCCAGACGTAGCGCAGGGGCGCGAGGGCCGCCGCCAGGGCAGGGACGAACGAACGGGATTTCAAGACGGATATGCCGCCGGACAGTTGGGGAGCGGTCCGGGGGCATATCCGTCTTGAAATCCCGTTCGTTCGTCCCTGCCC
>NZ_RAWG01000632.1 GCF_003611735.1 Corallococcus sicarius
GGATGGGGCCTGGAGGGGATGTGGGCGTGTCGTCTGCCCGGCTGCTGTCGAGCCGGCCGCAGCGGTGCCGCCCTCGCCCCTTCGCCTTGCCGTAAGATGCACGGGCCATGGCCCCGTCCGTCCTGTTGATGTTGGCGCTCGCCGCGCCCGCTGCCTCCGTCCCCCACAACTTCTCCACAGGTGAGCGCCCCAGCACCGCGCTGCTGCTCGACGCAGGCACGGCCTCCGTGCGCTCCGTGATCCGGAACGTCGGAGCCGGGCAGCTCGATGCGGCGGGATTCGCGGCGGTGATGGCGGCGACCGAGGGGACTCACACGACCGACGCGCTCAACACCGCGGGTCTCGCCTCCGTCCAGGCCGCGGTGGGTGGCTCGAACATCGCGCGCGTGGGTTCGCGGCAGCTCAGCGCGGCGGGCCTCGCTTCGGTGCAGGCCGCGGCGAACATCCAGCACACGGCCGCGATGGGAACCGCGCGGCTGACGAATGCAGGCCTTGCGTCGGTGCAGGCTGCCGCTAACGGCCACCGGACGGCCGCGATGGGAACCGCGCGGCTCACGAGTGCGGGCCTCGCTTCTGTGCAGGCTGCGGCGAACATCCAGCGCTCGGCTGTGGTGGGAACCGCGCAGCTCGGCACGGCGGGCCTCGCTTCCGTGCAGGCTGCGGCGAAGAACCCTTCGCTCGCGGGGACCGCGCAGGCGCGCGGCAACGGCGGCATCGTGCAGGCCGGCGGCGTCGCGCCCCGTCCTTCCGGCGTGAGCTTCGCCAACGGCACGGCCCCGAACACCTCGGCCACCACCGTCTCGATGCGGATGCCCGCCGGCATGGCCGCGCCCGCGCCCACCTCAAACACAGACACGCCTCCCGCGACGGGCACCGCACCCTCCACCGTGCGGACTTCGACCCCGGGCACCGACACGCTCTCCGAGGCGGGCCGCATCGCCGTGGACGCCAGTGTCGCGGCCCTGCGCGCCGCCGCCGTGGCCATGCGCCCCCGGCCCGGTACCGACCCCGCCCCCGGCCTCGTCGCCGTGGGCGACCCGAACGAGCACTACGCGCGAGGCGTGGCAGCCCTCCAGGCCAAGGACAGCCACACCGCCATCGCGGAGCTGTCCGCGTGTGTCCAGGCCGCGCCGTCCCGCGCCGACTGCCGCTGGGAGCTGGGCTGGGCCTACTCTGTTGACGGTCGCTGGTCGGACACCCTCACGCAGTGGACGCAGGTGCGCACGCTCAAGCCGGATCAACCCGACCTGGAGTCCGCGCTCACGCAGGCGCGCAACCAGGCCGCGCTCCAGGCCCGGCTCGCGCAGCCCGTGGACGGCACGCCCCGCCCTCCCCCGCCCCCGGGCGCGGATCCGCACCTTCGCGCCCGGGGGCGGG
>NZ_RAWG01000633.1 GCF_003611735.1 Corallococcus sicarius
AGGATGCTCAGCGTCAAGGTGACGCTGAGCATCCTCACGCCCTTCGGCCTCACGCGCGTGGGCTCCGAGCCGTCGGAGGTGAAGGTCGCGGTGGACGAGGACTCCGCGCGCGTGGAGGTGAAGCTGGGCGCCATCGAACTCGTCTCCAAGGACGGGCGCACGCTGCGCGCGGCGGAGGGCGACGCGGTGGACCTGACCCGCGACCGCGCGGAGGTGGTGCCCGCGGGCCCGCGCGTCGTGGAGCTGGCGCCCATCGCGGTGACGGTGCGCGCGGGGCCCGGCGGCAACGCGGAGGTGAAGTCGAAGGAGTCCGGGCGCTGGCGCAAGGTGCGCCGCGACGGCGAGGTGCTCGCCTTCGGCGACGGCGTGCGCGCGAAGGGCGGTGACGCGGTGCTGTCGCTCAAGGACAGCGGCTCGCTCTTGACGCTGTCCCCCGGCGCGGAGGCGGTGCTGGAGGGCGCGGGGCAGCAGGGCGTCACCGACGAGGCGCGCGTCAACCTGCTGCAGGGCATGCTGGCGGTGCAGCTCGCCGCCGGGCGCACCAGCCGCGTGGTGCTGCCGGAGTTGACGCTGGAGGGCGGGGGCGCGGCGAAGCTCGAAATCCGCCGCACCGGCTCCGGCTTCCTCGTGGCGGCGCACACGGGCGACGTGACGCTCACGCGGGGCGCGAAGCGGCAGGAGCTGCGCGCGGGCGAGCGGGCCACGGTGGAGAACGACGGCAGCGCGAAGGTGGAGCCCCTGGAGGCGGCCACGGTGGCGTTGGGGCCCGTTGATGGCACGCGGGTGTACCACCGGGGGCTCACGGAGGTGGCGCTCACCTGGCAGGGCGAGGGCGACACGGTGGTGGAGGCGGCGCTGGACCCTGGCTTCACGCGCCGGGTGCTGTGGGGCCGGGTGCATCGCGCTTCGGTCAACGTGTCGGCGCCGGCGCGGGGCACGCTGTACTGGCGGGTGCGCAAGGACGACGGCACGCAGGTGGCCGCCGGCAGCGCCCTCTTCGCCCCCGAGGCAACGACGAGCCCCCTGGCGCGGGTGCGCAACGTGGTGCCCGAGGGGCCGGAGAAGACGACCATCTTCTACCAGGACAAGCCCCCGGCGGTGACGTTCAGCTACGGCGCCGAACCGCGGGCCAGCACCTATCGCGTGGCGGTGTACAAGGCGGGCGCGCTGACGACGCCGGTGGTGCAGCGCACGGTGGCGGACACGCGCGCGGCGCTGGAGGCCGGGGCGCTGGGCGAGGGCAGCTACCTGTGGTCCGTCACGCCGCTGTCCCAGGCGGGGGCGGCCCTCAAGGGGGGCCGGATGAACAAGCTGGAGCTCGTCTACGACAACTCGGTGGTGGGGCTCGTGGTGGACAGCCCGCGTCAGGGG
>NZ_RAWG01000634.1 GCF_003611735.1 Corallococcus sicarius
CAGAGCCGGCACCCCCCGCCCCGGCACGGGGGACCGTGCCGGGGCGGGGGGTGCCGGCTCACGACAGGCGGCCAGCAGCAGGCCGCCCAGGGACAGGAGGAAGAATGCGCTGTTACGAGAGCTTCCTGGCGAGCGTAGCGGAATTTTCCACCCGGAGCGTCTGAATGGCCTCATGATAGCTTCTCGCGGTTTTCCCGAAGGTCTCCCATTTTCAGGAGCCGATTCGAACGTGCCGCAGCCTTCCGCGGGCCTCCAGTTCGGAAAGTACAAGCTGCTCGAGCGCATCGCGACGGGCGGCATGGCGGAGATCTACCGCGCCCGGATGACGGCGGTGGCGGGCATCACGAAGCCGGTGGTCATCAAGAAGATCCTCCCGGGCTACGCGGACGACGACGCGTTCGTGTCGATGTTCATCAACGAGGCCCGCATCGCGCTGGGGCTGTCGCACGGCAACATCGCGCAGATCTTCGACTTCGGCGAGGTGGAGGGCGAGTACTTCCTCGCGATGGAGTGGGTGGACGGCCACCCGCTGTCGCACGTGATGCGCCGCGCGCGGGAGAAGGGCCTGTCCGCGCTGCCGCCGCCGCTCGCGGTGCTGGTGGCCATCGACATGCTGCGGGGGCTTGCGTACGCGCACACCCGGCTGGACGACAACGGCCGGCCGCTGCACATCGTCCACCGCGACGTGAGCCCGCAGAACGTGCTCCTGTCCTACGAGGGGCAGGTGAAGCTGGTGGACTTCGGCATCGCGCGAGCCCGCCTCGCCGGGCGCGAGACGAAGGCCGACGCGGTGAAGGGCAAGTACGTCTACTTCGCGCCGGAGCAGGCGCGGGGCGAGGCGCTGGACGCGCGCACGGACGTGTTCGCCGCCGGCACCGTCCTCTACGAGATGCTCTGTGGACGCCGGCCCTTCGAGGGCTCGTTGCAGGAGGTGCTGCGGAAGATCTGCCAGGGCGACTTCCCCCGGCCGCGCGAGTGGACGCCGGGCATCCCGCCCGCGCTGGAGCGCATCCTGCTCACCGCGATGGCCACGAGCCCGGAGCAGCGCTACCAAACCGCGCAGGCGTTCGCGGAGGCGCTGACGCGGCAGCTCCACGTCACCGCGCCCGACGTGTCCCCCAGCGAGCTGGGGCACTTCATGGGCTACCTCTTCGAGCCGGAGCTGGTGGACGCCGGCCGGCCCGTGCAGCTGCCGCGGGAGTTCCTCACCCGGGTGGGGCGCTGGAGCGGCGTGCCCGCGCCGCCCCCCATCCCGACGCCGCCGGACATGCCCCGTTACGGCCTGGAGCATCGGGGAGAGCATCGGGGAGAGCAGAGGGGAGAGCCCCGGGGCGACCTGACCACGCAGCCCCTGCCCCCC
>NZ_RAWG01000635.1 GCF_003611735.1 Corallococcus sicarius
GCTTGAGGCCTGCCTTGAGGCCGTCGGCGTCGACGGTGTGCCCGGGGCGTGCGGTGACGTAGCCGATGAGGCGCTTGTCTCCATCGGCCCCCTTCGCGATGACGACCGCCTCGTTGACGCCGGAGGCCGCGCGCAGGGCGGCTTCGACTTCACCCAGCTCGATGCGGAAGCCGCGGACCTTCACCTGGAAGTCGACGCGGCCGAGGAAGTCGAGCGTGCCGTCCTCCCGAAAGCGGGCCTTGTCACCCGTGCGGTAGAGCCGCTCGCCGGGCATCGTGGCGAAGGGATGCGGGACGAAGCGCTCCGCGGTGAGGTCGGGCCGGTGCAGGTAGCCCCAGGCGAGGCCGGAGCCGCCGACGTAGACCTCGCCCGCGACGCCCACGGGCACCGGGCGCAAGTGCGCGTCGAGCACGTAGGCGGTGGCGTTGGAGATGGGGCGGCCGATGGACACCGGGCCGTCCACCACCGTGTTCCGGTGCAGGGACAGCGTGGTGGAGAAGGTCGTGTTCTCCGTGGGGCCGTAGCCGTTGATGAGGACGGCGCCTTCGGGCAGCCGCGCCAGATGCTCACGGACCCGGCCCGCGGGCAGGACATCGCCGCCTGCGAGAACCTGCCGCACTCCTGCCAGGGCCTCTGCCTGGTGCAGGGCCATCTGCTCGAAGAGGGCGGCCGTCAGCCACAGCGACGTCACGCGGTGGTGACGCAGCTGCGCGGCCAGGTCCTCCAGGGTGAGGGCATGGGGCGGCGCGAGGACGAGCTTCGCGCCGTGCAGCAGCGCGCCCCAGATTTCGAGCGTGGAGGCGTCGAAGGCGACGGGAGCGAACTGGAGCCAGACTTCGTCGGGCCCGAAGCGCATGAAGGTGCTGCCGAGCACCAGCCGGGTGATGCCCCGGTGGGGCACGCAGACGCCCTTGGGACGGCCCGTGCTGCCGGAGGTGAACATGACGTAGGCGAGGGACTCGCCGTCCACATGCACGTCCGGCGCGTGCGTGGGGAATGAGCCGAGGACGTCCTGCTGCGCGTCCAGCCAGACACGGGTGCCGGTGGTGGGCAGCAGTGAGGCGAAGGGCTGGTGCGTGAGGACCACCTCGACGTCGGCATCCTCCAGGAGCATTGCGATGCGCTCCACGGGGGCATTGCGGTCCACCGGGACGAAGGCGGCACCGGCCTTGAGGATGGCGAGGAGTGCGACCACCAGCTCGAAGGAGCGCTCGATGGCGAGACCGACGCGCGCACCGGGCGTGATGCCGAGCGCGCGCAGGTGGTGGGCCAGTTGGTTGGCCCGCGCGTCGAGCTGGGCGTACGTGAGCGTGGCCTCGCCTTGGACGAGGGCCACGGCGTCA
>NZ_RAWG01000636.1 GCF_003611735.1 Corallococcus sicarius
CGCCCCTGCCGAGGCCCGTTCCCGTCACGCCCCGCTGGGGGCCCCCCGGTGGACCGGGCTCGCCCCAGAGGATGCCCGTCAGCCCCGGGGCTTCTCGTCGCTGGTGAAGTCCGCGTCCACCTCGCCCCCTTCGCTCCGGGGGCGGCGGAAGGACGCGGGGCCCTCGGAGGGCTCGGTGCTCACGGGCACCTCCGAGTCCTCGAAACGCCGGGCGTCCTGGAAGGGCCCCTGTGAACGGACCGGGTCGAGCGGGTCGACGCCCGGCACGCGCCCGACGCTGAAGTGCGTGACCCGCACGGTGCCCGAGCGCAGCGTCTGCTCCAGCGAGCTGCGCACGCGGGCCGTCACCCAGCGACGCAGCGGCGGCACCATCAGCGCCAACCCGATGACGTCCGAGATGAACCCCGGCGCGATGAGCAGCGCACCGCCCATCATCACCAGCACCCCGCTGAGCAGCCCCTCCTCGGGCACTCCGCCGCCGGCCATGGCCTCACGCCAGTTGCGGAACACCCGCTCACCCTGCTTCCGGGCGATGAGGCTCCCCAGCACGGCGGAGGCGGCCAGCAGCCCGAGCGTGGCCCCCAGCCCGATGTGGTGCCCGAGCGAGATGAGCAGGTACAGCTCCGCCAGGGGCAACAGGATGCAGACGATGACGAGGGCCTTGAGCACGACCCCACGTTAACGCCAGACGCACTCCCGTGCTTACTCGCCGTTGAGCTTTGCTGTCAGGAACTTCATCACGAAGTAGAGCAGGGCGAAGCCACCCACCCCGAACAGGACCAGCCGAGTCGGCAGCGACATCCCCGGTCCCTGAGGGGTGTAGCGGGCCGCCGCGTCCATCGCCTCGGCCAGGCCGGGCGTGATCTCCATGGGGGTCGCCGTGCGCGAGTACTGCTCCGTGCGCGCGTACTGCTCCACGACGCGCTCTGTGTCCGCGGGCCCCAGCACCTGCCCCAGCTGGGGGTCGAACAGCCGCGCGTTCGCCTCGCGGGCGAGCGAGGCCGCCTCCTTCAGCACCTCGCGGATGAAGGCCGGCTGGTCCGACAACGGCACGCGCAGCTCCGTGGCCACCACGCGTCCCTTGTCGCGCAGGGGCACCACCTCCACGTCGCCCCGCTCCAGGTTCCACTCGTGCACGCCGTCCGGGCGGACGGTCCCCGGCCTTGCCGCCAGCAGGGCTTCCACCCGCGCCAGGTCGTAGGGAACGCCCGGGGCCATCGCCTGAAGGACCAACTCGTATCTCACGCGGGTTACGAGTATACGCCGCCCGGGGCGGTACCCGCTCCCCTTCCCTTTTCGAGAACGCCCCATGAAGCCTCCCCCTCCGCAACGCTCCGGCC
>NZ_RAWG01000637.1 GCF_003611735.1 Corallococcus sicarius
GCGTGGGCGCGGTGGACGTGGCGCTGGCCCAGCGCGGCCTGCCCCCGCGCCGCATCGCCGTGCGCGTGCCCTACTTCCTCATCGCCCCACTGGTGGTGACGCGCTCGGACCACGTCCTCACCGCGCCGCGCCGCCTCATCGCCGCGTTCAGCGAGGCCTACCCGCTCCAGGTGTTTGCCCCGCCCCTGCCGGTGCCGCCGTTCGACATCATCCAGGTCTGGCACGAGCGGTTCGACGGGGACCCGGCCCACCGGTGGCTGCGCGGACTCGTCGCACGCGCCGTCGGAGTCAACCCTCCGGTGTCACGAAACACCCGGAGTTCACGTCAGGTGCGGCGCAAGCCGGCTTCCTGACACTCGGGGGCCGCGATACTGAACGCCGGTGCACAGGTGGGGGAGCATCGCATGGGGGGCTTCGTGTAGGGTGCCGTCCATGAATCCAGAGAAGCTTGTCTTCGCCCAGACCGTCGACGCGCTCTTCGTCCGAGCGCTGGAGAACCGCCTGACGCCCGCGTGCGTGGAGCACCTGAAGCGGGCGGGGCTGGACCTCGACGCGAAGCTGGAGCGCACCTACACCCTGGAGCAGTGGCGCGAGTTCCTGCGCATCGCGGCCGGCCACGTCTATGGCGGCGTGCCCGCCGAGGCGGCGTACTACTCGCTGGGCGAACGCTTCATGGATGCCTACTTCGGCACCTTCTTTGGCCGGGCCCTGCTGGGCGTGGGCCGGCTCGCGGGCCCCCGGCGGATGCTGCTGCGCGCGGACCTCGGCTTTCGCGCCGGCAACAACTTCAGTGAGGTCAAAATCGTGGAGCGCAGCGCGACTTCGCTCGAGCTGTGGATGAACGACGTGCTGGCGGATCAGCCCACGTTCGCGGCCGGCCTGCTGTCGCGCGCGGTGGCGCTGTGCGGGGGCTGGCGGGTGGTGGCGCTGCCGGAGGGGTTTGACGGAACTTCGGCCACGTACCACCTGCGCTGGAGCGAGGCGCCGTCGGAAGCGGCGCTCAGCGCCACTGAGGATGGGTCCTCAGGCGACGCTCGACCTCAGGCGTGAGGGTGGCCCCATGCGGGGCCCGGGAGGA
>NZ_RAWG01000638.1 GCF_003611735.1 Corallococcus sicarius
ATGAAGGAGCCGTCGATGATGGACAGGGTGGGGAGGATGGCCTCGGGGAGGGTGGGCGCCTCGATGCGCAGGTTGCCCCGCAGGCGGTCGATGCCTTCGAGCACGATGAGGTCCACGGCGCTCGTCACCACGAAGTCTCCGTCGTGGGTGCGGGGGGCCTCGCACAGGATGAGGGTCCCCGTGTAGCCGCCGGGGTCTGGCAGGGTGTCGCCGTTGCTGTCCTCGAAGGCGACCACGCCCGTTCCCTTCGTGGCGCAGTACCCGCCCCCGGGTTCGATCTCGAAATGCCGGAGGCGCAGGTGGGCCAATGCCACGCCGCACGCGTAGTCCGCGCTGTTGCTCTCCGCCGCGTCGAGGACGCCGTCCAGGTCCAGGTCCGCGCCGGCCTCCACCACCGAACCGCCCTGCTCGCACGGCGCGACGGCGCCGGGCAGCTCGCGCACGCGCGAGAGCACGGGGGCGGGCTCGTTGCAGACCTGCACCTTGCGGGAGATCTCCCCGTCCTCCAGCAGCCCGTTGCCGTTGGCGTCGTGACCGGCGTGCGTCACCTGTCCGCCCCGGGGGCACTCCACCCCGGGCGCCACCGGGCGCACGCGCACCAGCACATGGGTGACCGTGGTGGCACAGACGTACTCGGTGGACGTCACCTCCGCGTCGTCCAGCCCTCCGCTGGCGTCGAGGTCCAGCCCGGACTGCACGGCCTGTCCGCCGAAGAGGCAGTTCGTCCCCGTCGGCTCGGCCCGGACGCGGGTGCGCACCCCGGGGAGGGCGTCGGCGCAGACGTAGTCGGTGGCGCTGACCTCGAAGTCGTCGAGCACCCCGTCGCGGTCCTGGTCCAGGCCCGACAAGAAGGCCTGCCCACCGAAGGGACAGTGCTCACCCGCGGGCTCTGGGCGGACCCGGGTCCGCGCGTCGCGCTGGGTGATGCGGGAGAGATCAATGGCGTCACAGCCACTGCCGATGAGCGCGAGCACCGCCACCCATGTTCCCCATGTGCGTCGCATGCGTGCCTTCTCCGTCCGGCCCCCCGACCTCACCTCCCTGTTCATACGGAGGGAGGGGATTTGCCGGGTCATTTCCCACTGAATCTGGCCGGGGCTTCCCCGCAAGGCCCCGGAACTCCAGGCCCGGTGGCCCCGGTGCGGGCGCCTTCTATCGGAAATCCCCGCCGCAAGACAGGCAGGGGGGCCCGGCGTTACGCGAGGTGTAAGAGCGCGCCGGGTGCCGCGTTGGCCCGGGAAAGGAGGCTTCACCATGCCGCACTCCCACCCGCATCCCCCTGCCCCGCCT
>NZ_RAWG01000639.1 GCF_003611735.1 Corallococcus sicarius
GTGGGAGGCTCCGTGGGCGTGGCGGGGGACTTCGTGTCCACGCGGGTCTCCTACGAGCTGGACCTGACGGGGCCGGCGATGACGGTGCAGACGGCGTGCTCCTGGAACAGCGGCGTGCGGCTCAGGTCGCGCTCGGGCTGGAGCGCGTCCACCAGCTGCTCGAAGGGCACGTCCTGGTGCGCGTACGCGTCCAGGCACGTCTTGCGCACGCGGTGCAGCAACTCCCCGAAGCCCAGGTGTCCGGCGCCCTGCACGCGCAGGGGCAGCGTGTTGATGAAGAACCCGATGAGCGGCTCCACCTCCTGGCGCGTGCGGCCGGAGATGGGTGAGCCGATGACGCTGTCGTCCTGGCCGCTGTGGCGCGACAGCAGCAGGTGCATGCCGCCCAAGAGCGCCATGAACAGCGTCACGCCCTGCTTGCGACACAGCGCCTCCAGCTCCCGCCCCAGCCTCGGGGACAGCGCGTGCCGGTACACCGCGCCCCGCGTGGACTGCGCCGCGGGCCGGGGCCGGTCCGTGGGCAGCTCCAGCGCGGCGGGGGCCCCCGCGAGCTGACCGCGCCACCACTCCAACTGCTGTGCCAGCACGTCTCCCTGGAGCCACTGCCGCTGCCACACGGCGTGGTCCGCGTACTGCACCGACAGCGCGGGCCGCGTCGCCTCCGTGCCGGAGACCGCCGCCGCGTACAGCGCCTTCAGCTCCCGCTCCATCACCGTGAGCGACCAGCCGTCGCAGCAGATGTGGTGCAGCATCAGGAACAGCACGTGCTCGGTCGCGCCCATGCGCACGAGCCGCACGCGCACGAGCGGCCCCGCACCCAGGTCGAAGGGCTCGCGCGCCTCCGCTTCCGCGAGCGTGCGCAGGGCCGCTTCACGCTCGGATACGGGCAGGGCCTCCAGCGACTCCATCCGCAGGCGCAACGACAGCTCTCTGGCGATGCGCTGCACCGGCCGGCCCTCTACGACGGCGAACGTCGTGCGCAGCGCTTCGTGCCGCGCCACCACCGTGGCCAGGGCGCGCTCCAGCGCGGGCACGTCCAGCGGCCCGGTGAGCCGGGCGAAGTACGGGACGTTGTAGGAGATGCCCCCGGGCGTGAGCTGCTCGATGAACCACATGCGCTGCTGCCCGAAGGACAGCGGCAGCGCGGCGTCGCGCGACACGGGCACCACCGGCGGTGCGCGGCGACGGGACCGCGCCGGGGACTTCGGCGCGGGGGCGGAAGTGGGGCCGGGTTGCTCGGTCATGGCGCGCTCGGGGCAGGGG
>NZ_RAWG01000063.1 GCF_003611735.1 Corallococcus sicarius
CCCACCATCTTCCCCCCGCTCCCCGGCCTGGAGGAGCGGCCCTGGCGCGACCCGCCTCCGCCCGTGGCGAAGGCGCTCGAAGGCTGCCTCGCGGCGGTGCAGCGGGACCTGGCGCGGTTGGAGAACGCGGACCTGCTGCACTACGACTCCGGCATCGTCGGCACGGGTCGCTGGTCCGTGCACCCCGTGTACTTCGCGGGCGAGCGCACCGACCGCCTCTTCTGGCCGGAACTCGCGATGGAGGAGACGGCTGCCGCCGTGCAATCGCTGGATGGCGAGTGCACCGCGTTCCCGCTGGCGGACGTGCTCTTCTCCTCGCACGCGCCGGGCACCACACTGACGCCGCATTGCAGCTGGGATGGCTTCCGGATGCGGCTCCACCTGGGCCTCAAGATTCCGGAGGGCTGCGGCATCCGCGTGGGCACCGAGTCGCGGCACTGGGAAGCGGGCCGCGTGCTCGCCTTCCATGACTCCTTCGAACACGAGACGTGGAACCGCGGACAGGAGCGCCGCGTGGTGCTCATCGTGGACTGCTGGCACCCGGGCCTCACGCTGGCGGAGCGGGACGCCCTGCTCGGCCTGACGCGGAAGTTCGAGGTCCGCGCGCTGCTCGCCCAGCTGCGTGTCCCCGAAGCCATGGCGGAGCCACTGCGGCTGCGCTTCGCCCAGGCGGAACAGACGGACGCCCAGGTGCGCCGCTTCTGGCGGATGTGAGCGGACTCCCGCCGCGTCACGGACCGGCCGGGCGGTACTCCTGGATCCACACCTTCTCCCCCCCCCAGGTGAAGAGCATCCAGCGGTAGGTGTGGCCCACGAAGCCCTCCGCCTGGATGGGCCGCGTCACCGTGACGATGCGCGTCCCGGGCTGACAGGTGCGCAGGTTCGCGATCAACCGCTCCTTCGTCTCCGGCGTGAAGGCCACCCAGTTGGTGAAGACGTGGGTGAAGCCCGTCAAAGGCTCGCGCGTCATGTCGCCCACCGTGAGGGTGATGCCCGCGGGCGTGAGCCATGGCGCCACACGCGCCACGTGGTCCGGAATCAGCTCCACGCCGTGCGCCTCCGCCTTCAGCCAGGCCGCGGCGATGAGCACCCGGCCCCGCCCCGCGCCCAGGTCCACCACGCGGCTGCCCGGGCCCACGCCCGCGCGCTTCAGGAAGAGCAGCGCCGTGAGCAGCGGCGTCTCGCCGTAGACGAGCTCGCGGAACACCTGGCCCGTGGCCTTCAGCGCCCGGGCCATCTCGAAGGTGCGCCGCGCGCTGTAGGGCGTGCGCACCAGCCGCTGCCACCAGAGCCCCACGTACGGCCGCAACAGCCGGGGCCGCCACAGCAGGAGCAGCACGTCGGTGATGCGCACGATGAAGGCGATGACCGTGCCCTGGAGCTGCAGCGCCACGCGCTCGAAGAAGGGGAGGTCGAAGTCCTCCAGCGAGTCGTCGCGGCGCGGGGCGGGTTCCGTCATGCGCCGCGGAGGCTTGCCGGAATCCGGCGCCCGCGCAATGGCTCGCGTCAGGAGGGGACGCGGGCGCCTCCCGCCCGGACGCAGCCCGTCCATGCTCGCGCGGCGCCTCCCGCCAATCCCCTGGAATTCATGGGTGCGCGTGCTTCACCTGGAGCTGGTGCGCGCCGTGCAGAGGGAGTTCCGGCAACCCCACACCGAGGAATGCCCCACCATGTGCACCGACTTCCTGATCACCGGCACCGCCTCCCCTGGGTCCAACAGCTTCGCCGTCAATGGCCGGAGCATGGAGTTCGGCAAGGACCTGAACTCCCAGCTCATGGTCCACGCCGTGGGTGAGAGCTTCCAGTCGAAGGCCCCCGACAACCAGCAGGGCATGAAGTGGACGTCGAAGTATGGGTTCATCGGCCTCACCGCCCTCAGCGACACCGTCCTCGTGGATGGCCTGAACACGCAGGGGCTCTCCGTGGGCGCGCTGTGGCTGCCGGGCTCCATCTACCCGAAGGTCACGCAGCCTTCGCAGGCCCTGTCCCTGGTGGACTTCGTGACCTGGGCGCTCGGCACCTGCGCGACCGTGGCGGACGTGAAGGCCGCGCTCACCGGCGGGAGCGTCCAGGTCTGGGAGGGCGACCTGCTCGCGAAGCTGCTCCCGCTGCACTTCCCCGTCCACGACGCGGGTGGCAACTGCATCGTCGTGGAGTTCACCGACGGGAAGCTCAACGTCTATGACAACCCCGTCGGCGTCTGCACCAACGACCCGCCCTTCCCCATGCAGCTGGAGAACCTGGGCAACTACGCGAACCTGACCCCCTGGGACGCGAAGCCCGCGGAGCTGGGCACCCAGAAGTTCTCTCCCTCCGGACACGGCAGCGGCATGCGCGGCCTGCCGGGTGACTCCACGCCCCCCGCCCGGTTCGTGCGTGCCACCTACCTCAAGCAGTACGCGCAGCCCGTGTCGAACTCCGCGGACGCCACCACCCTGGCCTTCCACCTGCTCAACACCGTGGACATCCCGCTGGGCACCAGCCGTGGCGTCGACAAGTCTGGCAAGGACACCGTCGACTACACGCAGTGGGCCGTCGTGAAGGACCTCACCGCGCTGACCCTCTCCGTGCGCTTCTACGGCAACCCGCTCGTGTACTCGGTCAACCTCAACACGCTCGACTTCAGCGGGGCCGCCGGCAAGCAGTTCCCCCTGCCGACGACCCCCACCAGCATCGACCTCACCGCGAAGCTCTCCAGCTAGGCTCACGGGCCGGCGGTGCTGGGACGGCTCACCCCAGCACCTTCTTCGCCAGCTTCGACAGGGCCTTGTCCCCGGCCGCGGCGGGCAGGGCCATGAGGCGCGCGGCCACCTGCTTCCCCGCCACCGGGTTCTCCGCCGCGAGCTTCAGGTACACGGTCGCGCGCTCCACGAAGTCCGGACGTCCCTGCGCCGCGTCCACGCGCCCCAGCAGCTCCTTCACCAGTTCCTGCGCGGGGAACTTCTCGAAGAGGCCGCGCAGCGCCTGCCGCTCCAGCGCCTCCGGGCGCACCTCCGCCAGGTTCACCGCGGGCTGGAGCAGCGCGAGCCCCAGCGTCCGCATGGCCTCCGCGACCACGCCGGGCTTCCACCCGTCCGCGAACGCCGCCAGCAGTGCCTCCGCGCCGCGCACGTCGCCCAGCATCCCCAGCGCGTACACCGCCGTCTTCGCCTCGTCGTCGTACCCGCTGCGGCCCTGCACCAGGAGGACGAACCGGTCGATGACGTCCGCGTCGCCCATCCGGGCCAGCGCCTGCGCCGCCTCCCGCCGCACCTCGCGCGAGGGGTCTCCGTACAACACCTGACGCAACGCGGGCATGGCCACCGCGCCCTGGTCCGCCAGCACGTCCACGGCCTTCGCGCGCGCCTCCTTCGTGGACTCGGACAGCGCCGCCTGCGCCAGCGGCTGCACCTTCTCGCGGCGCTGACGCAGCAACTCGGCCACCGCCGCCTCGCCGGACTCACGGGCGCGCACGTCCTCCAACGTCTCCTTCGCGAAGAGGCGCAGGCCCGCGTCGTGGCCCTTGCGCGTCAACGCATCCAGCTCGCGCCTCGCCGGGGAGCCGCCCATCGCGCCCAGCACGCGGATGGCCGTGCGGCGCACCATGCGGCTGTGGTGCTCGTCCAGCGCGCTCCGCACAGCCTCCAGGGCGGCCTCTCCGCGCGTCGCCACCACCCGCGCCACGAAGGCGCTCGAGGCCCCGTCGCTCCACGTCGGGTAGTAGTCCCGCATCAGCGTGTCCACGCCCAGGCTCGCGTAGTAGCGCGCCGCGTGCGCCGCCGCCTCGTAGCGCGTCAGCTCCCCGCGCGCCCGGCGCACCATCGCCTCGCCCGGCGTCAGCGCCACGTCCGGCCGCTGCACGTGGATGCTCGGGTGCGTGGGCACGGCCTCCAGGCCGGACGTCTCCACCTGCACCGCGCCGGACAGCCGCACCAGCGCGATGCCCAGCACCTGGTACACCTTGATGAAGTCGTCCAGCCGCTCGCCCGGATCCGGCCGCTGCGCCAGCGCCTCCAGCAGCGCCCCCGGCTTCTCCAGCCCCAGCTCCCGGAGCCTCGCCACCAGCGGCTCCACCGCCCGGGGCCCCACCGCCGCGAGGCCACTGGCGAACGCATCCGCCAGTTCGTCCCGCACCTCCGCCAGCGCGATGGCCGCACGTGACGCCCCCGCCGACCGCGCCGCTTCCGCCCAGCCGCTGCGAGGCAGCGCACCCGGCGTCACCGGAGGCCGGGCCCGTCCGCGCCGCCGGGGCGACACGGGCACGTCCTCCGCCCGTCCCAGCGCGCGCAGGTCCAACCCCTCCGGCGTCTCCACCACCACCGCCGACGGGAACAGCGTGGGCAGCGCCGCCTCCAGCCCCACGTCCCCCAGCACCGCCAGCAGCTTCGCGCCCTCCAGGGCCCCGGCCAGCGGCTCCTCCAACGACGCATCCGCGGGCAGGAAGAGCGCCCGGCCCGCGCGGTCCACGAACTGCGAGCGGGCGCCGCTGGCCAGCAGCGTCTCCACCCGCACCGCCACAGGCAGCAGGTCCGGCGCGAAGACGTCCTTGCGGTGCTCCTGGAAGGCCGCCATCGCCGCGCTCACGTCCGGCAGCGCCACCTCCAGCATCCGCTCCAGCGGCGCCCGGTCCACTGGCGACCCGCCCGTCCACTCCTCCAGGTCCAGCCGGTGCGGCGCGAAGCCCGGGTACTGCCCGCCCTGCGCGCCCTGGAGCACGTAGCCCGCATGGCTCTTCTTGGGCACCACCGTCTTCAACATCGCGGGGAGGATCTGCTTCTCGCTGTAGTGCCCGCCCGACACCAGGTCCACGAAGCGGCTCTCGCGGATGAGGAACTTGTCCGGCGTCACGCGCGAGGAGAACGCGTACTCCACCAGCGTCAGCCCCGTCACCGGCTTGCGGTCCTTCTTCGTCCACGTCTTGCCAATCAGCTCCTCGACGTGGCGGTCCTCCAGCGCCTCACCGCCCAGGTGCTTCTCCACCTTGCGCGCCGTGAGCAGCATGTCCGCCACCAGGTCCGTGAACACCGGCGGCTCGAACGTGCCCGTGCGCGCCGCCGCCGCGTCCAGCAGCCCCGCCAGCTCCACCGCCCGCGCGGACAGCCGCCGCAGCCCGTTGGCCCGGAGCGCCTCTCCCAGCGCGCGCACCTGCTCGGGCCGCTCCGCCCCCAGCGACGCCACGCCCGACAGGCCCAGCTCCCGCACCAGCGTGGACACCTGCGCCACGCCGGCCTTCATCAGCTCGCCCGTCTCCGCCTTGCCCTTCTTCACGCTCTTCTTCGTGCCGGTGCCGCCCGGCGCCACCGGGGCGGACTCCGCCGTCACGAAGGCCTGGGGCGCCCGGGCCCACGCCACCAGCAGCGCCGCCGCGTGCTTGCAGTACGGACGCGAGCGCGCCGCCATGCACGAGCAGCGCCCCTTCACGTCCGAGCGCGCCTCGCCGAACACCAGCGACACCTTGTAGGGCGTCGCCCCGGAGCCTGCCGCGTCCGCGAACAGCCGGTTCTCGTAGCGGGACAGGTTTGTCAGCTTCTTGCCGTCGAACAGCTCCGCGCCCTTGGCCAGCTCCGCCTTGTCGCTGATGAGCTCCGTCAGCGCTCCCATTCCGATGATGGGCCTTACGTCAGCCATGACGGTCCCCCTTCTCACTCGACGCGATGAGCGGCGTCAGGTCCTGGTTGCGCATCACCCGCTCCACCACGTCCACCAGCTTGCGGGGCGTACACCCGAAGCACGGAATCCCCAGCGCGGTGAGCTTCTCCGCCATCGCATGGTCATACGAGGGCCGGCCGCTGTCCGACAGCGCCAGCAGGCACAGCACCTTCGAGCGGGAATCCACCAGCTGCCGCAGCCGCGCCACCAGCTCCTCGGCGTTGCCGCCCTCGTACAGGTCGGTGATGAGGATGAAGAGCGTCTTCTCCGGCCGGCGCACGTAGTGCTCCTGCGCGTAGGCCACCGCCCGGTTGATGTCCGTGCCGCCGCCCAGCTGCGCGGAGAACAGCACCTCCACCGGGTCGGACAACATGGGCGTCATGTCCGCGATCTCCGTGTCGAAGAGCACGAGGCTGGTGCGCAGCACGTCCAGCGACGCGAAGATGGCCGCCATCACGGAGCTGTACACCACGCTCTCCGCCATGGAGCCGGACTGGTCCACCACCAACGTCACGTCCCACTCGTGGTGCCGCCGCTGGTTGGGCCAGAAGTAGAAGCGCTCCGGGATGAGCCGCTTGCGCTCCGAATCCCAGCCCTTCAGGTTCGCGCGGATGGTCCGGCGCCAGTCGATGTTCCTCGCGATGGGGATGGGGCTCGTCCGGTCCCGCCGCAGCGCCCCGAGCACCGCCGTCCTCAGCGGCGACTCCAGCTTCTTGCGCAGCTCGTCCACCACCTCGCGGATGATGCCGCGCGCCAGGTCCTTCGCCTGGTCCGGGATGAGCCCGCGCGCACTCACGAGCGTGGTCACCAGTTCCACGTTCTTGTCCAGGAACGGCAGGGTCTCCGGCTCGAAGAGCAGCTGCGTGAGTCCCTTGCGCTCGATGGCGTCCTTCTGCACCAGCGCGATGACGTCGTCCTGGAAGAAGTCCCGCAGCGCCCCCAGCCACTTGGGCAGGTAGGGCTTGGAGCCGCCCCGGCCCGCGGAGCGCTCGCCGTAGACGAAGGAGAGCGTGTCATCCAGCTCCTCCAGGTCGCCGTCGCCCAGGCCCACCGTGTCCGCGCCCGCTCTCAGCGCGCCCAGCGACGGACAGGCGCCCGTCTTCTCCGCCTCCGGGCCCAGCGCCAGCCGCCAGCGCAGCAGGGCGTCGCGGTCCTTCGGTTCCAGGTCCTTGGGGTCCACGCTCATAGCAGGTCGTCCAGGTCATCGAGCGCCTTGCCCAGCTCCGCGCTCATGTCCTTCAACGTCTCCTTGTCCTTCTCTTCCAACACCGCCTTCACCGCGCGGCCCTTGTCCTTCAGCTGCCGCACGCCCATCACGTTCTCCATCAGGTAGCGCCGCTCCGTGGCGCCCAGCGTGCCCAGCGCGCGCCTCAGCACCGGGAGCGTCTGCCGGAAGCGCTCCGGCTCCACGCCACACAGGAACGTGTCCAGCGCCTTCACCACCTCGCGGCTCTTCACCAGCACCAGCGCGTTCACCTGGAGGAAGCCCTCCAGGTACGCCGCCGCGTCCGCCGGCTCCACCGCCAACGACAGCCGCCGCCCCACCTCCAGCGCCACGTCCGACTCCGGCAGCTCCCGCGCCAGGTACAGCAGCCCCGTCGCCAGCCCCGCCGTCGCCGGGTGCACCCCGTGGCTCTCCATCAGCGCCCGCGCCTCCGCAAGCCACCCCGCCTTGTCCGCGCGCGGCTGGGACAGGGCCACTTCGTGCAGCGTGCGCAGCGCCTCCAGCACCTTCGCCACCGCCTCCGGCGCGCACGCGCTGGCCTCGCGCACGCGCAACAGCGCCCGCCCGAAGGTCTTCTCCCCCAGCGACGCCACCGCCTCGTCCCCCACCGCCGAGTGCGCGCGCGAGGTCCCGTACGCCATCAGCCCCGACAGCGCCCGCGCCGCCGACGCCAGCGAAGGCAGGTCCGCGTCCGTGGCCGCGTGCGCGTCACACGCCTGGAGCGCCGAGGCCACCGTCTGGGGACAGCCGGTGATGACGGACTCCAGCAGCACGTCCGCCGCCTCCGCCGTCGTCTTCGCCAGCGTCAGCCGCTCCTGGAGCACGCGCGTCGTCACGCCCTCCAACGAGTCGCCGAGGACGATCTTCTCCACCAGCGCCACGTCCGTGGACGGCGTCCACTGCGCCTGCCAGGACTCGCGCACCCGCGTGAGCGCCGCGTAGCCCCCGGCCTCGGTGGCCGCCTGCGCGCGCGAGCCCGTGCCCGACAGCGTCGCGTACGGAATCCCCGCCACGCGCAGCCGGTGGAGGAACACGGACGAGCCCACCTCCACCTCGTTGTTGAGCCGCAGCGCGAACGTCTCCGCGCTGTCCGTGCGCGGCAGCCGCCGCTCGCCCACCTCGCGCCAGAACTCCGCCTGCAACGAGTTCTGCCCGATGCGGCTCGCCACCTGCCCCACCTGGTGACCGACGACGCTCTTCCACAGGAAGCCGTCCACGTGCGTCGCGTCGCCCCGGCACAGCGTGGCCACCGTCGCCTCGCGCAGCTCGTCCAGGCCCGGGGCGCTCTTCTCGCGCAGGTCCGACAGCATCACCGCCAGCCGGTACGCCTCCAGCACGTCCGACAGCGACGCGGAGAAGCCGCGCATCCGCAGGTGGCTGGCGAAGTCCAGCAGCACCTCCAACGTGGCGCGCCGGAAGTCGCAGTGGGCCTCATGGGCCTTCTGGTAGAAGTGCGGCGCCCGGTTGCCCGCGCCGTACCCCAGTTGCTCCGCGAGCCGGGGGAAGCTGAACGGAATCACCGTCACCGCGCAGGGCACGCCCGGGGGCAGCTTCGCCTCCAGCGCGGGCTCCACGTCCCCGGCCACGAAGGCCGCGATGTGCGCCGCGCCCGCCACCACCGCCACCTTCTCCGGCGCCACGCCGCCCGCCACCACCTCCAGCACCTTGCGCGCCATGAAGGCGTCCCGCTGGCGGTGGTAGCCCTGGCGGGGCCCCGCATTGATGACCTCCGCCCAGGCCAGCAGCACCGGGCGGAACAGCTCCGGGCTCCAGTCCGGCGCCTCGAAGGCCGCCTCCCAGAACTCCTCGAACGAGCGGTAGCCCTGCGAGCGCGCGAACGCGTCCGTCAGCGGCACCGCGTCGTCCGCGACGGGAGCGTCCTCCGCCGTGGCCTCGGTCTCCAATCCCAGCCCCGGCGCGTCGCGGTCCACCGCGAGGCTCACGCCCACCGGGATGTCGATGAACTCCACGCGCGCGCCGTTCGCGCGGGCCCAGCGCAGGGCCTGGTACTCCGGCGAATAGGCGGCGAAGGGCCACAGCGAGGACGCCGGGGTGCCGTCCGTGCGGTAGCCCAGGATGGCCACGGGGGGCCGCGTCTGCGCGTCGCACAGCACGTCCACCATCCCCGTGGCGTCGCAGGGGCCTTCCACGAGGACGACGTCCGGCTTCACCTTCTCCAACCAGCGCTGGAGCACGGCGGTGGTGCGCGGCGAGTGGTGACGCACCGGGAAGTGCTGCACCCGGGAGAGCAGGGCGAAGTCCATCAGCCCCTCAGGAGCTTCTTGCTCGCGGAGTAGAGGTCCTTCCACGGACCCGGCCGGCCCTTGGCCACCGTCTCCATGTACTCGCGCAGCGCCTTCACGTCGTCCTCCTGCTCCTTCACCACCGCGCCCACCAGCGAGGCCGCCAGCTCGTGCGGCGTCACCGTCCCCGAACCGAACTGCTGCGCGAGGATGGCGCTGTTGAACAGCACGCTGATGGCCTCCGCCGTGGACAGCACCGCCCCGGGCGTGCGCACCTTCGTCTTGCCGTCCTTCGTCACGCCCTTGCGCAGCTCCTGAAAGAGCGTCAGCAGCACGCGCGACAGCTCCTCCGGCGGCGGCACCCCCACCTGGTAGTCCGTGCGCAGCTCCGCCTCGCGCTTGGTGACGATTTGGATCTCCTGCTCCAGGTCCTCCACCACGGGCACGGTGACGAAGTTGAAGCGGCGCTTGAGCGCGGCGCTCATCTCGTTCACGCCCCGGTCGCGCGTGTTCGCGGTGGCGATGAGGTTGAAGCCCCGCTGCGCGCTCGTGATCTCTCCCAGCTCCGGCACCGACACCTGCTTCTCCGACAGGATGGAGATGAGCGAGTCCTGAATCTCCGGCGACGTGCGCGTCACCTCCTCGAAGCGGGCGAACTTGCCCGTGCGCATGGCGCGCAGGATGGGCGACGGCACCAACGCCTCCGGCGAGGGCCCCTGCGCCAGCAGCAGCGCGTAGTTCCACGAGTACTTGATGTGGTCCTCGCTGGTCCCCGCCGTGCCCTGCACGACGAGCCCGGACGTGCCACTCACGGCCGCGGAGAGGTGTTCGGACAGCCAGCTCTTCGCGGTGCCCGGCTCACCCACCAGCATCAGCGCCCGGTCCGACGCGAGCGTGGCGATGCACACCTGCACGATGCCCCGGTCACCCACGTACTTGGGCGTGATGGTGACGCCGCCCACGGGCTTGGGGCTGCCCAGGATGTACATCTCCACCGCGCGCGGCGAGAGCGCCCAACCCGGTGGGCGGGGCTTGTCGTCATGCGCCGCGAGGGCGTCCAGCTCGTTCTTGTACTTCGCTTCGGCAGGCAGGCGGATGTCCGGCATGGACTGCACGCTACCCATTCAGTCTGACATCCGGCAAACGCCCCGGCGGCCTCTCGCGTCGGTGTTTTCAGGGCACCGTTCCCACCACGGCGGCGCGCAGCGGCGAGCCTTTGAGCCGCCGGACCTTGAAGCCGTGGGCCTCCAGGTTCCGCGCCGCCGCCGAGCCGAAGCGCTCCGCATGGCCGGCGACAGGCGCCTCATGGAAGAGGAAGAGGGAGGCACCGGCCCGCAGCCGCTCGCGCAGCCGTGTCAGCTCGACGTGCGCGTCACCGGCGAACAGGCTGACGTTGATGGCGAAGGCGAGGTCGAACGGCTCAGGGCCCAGGTCCACGCTCGCGAGCGTCCCCGTGCGCAGCAGCACGTGTCCCGCGCGAACCGCGTCCGCGTTCCGCCGCGCCGCCTGGGCCATCATCTTCGCCGAGCGGTCGATGCCCAGGACCCATCCCGCGCCGAGCCGCGCTGCGACGAGTCCGAGCGCGAGCCCATGGCCACACCCCACCTCCAGGACACGGTGGTCCGGCGTGAGGGGCATCAACCCCAGCGCCCAGGTGAAGCGGGAGGCCGTGCCGACCGTGCTCATGCGCGCCGTCATCCTGGCCCAGGCCTCCGCCTCCGCGGAAGCCCGGGCCGGGTCCGACTGTCAGGCGGCGCTCACGCCTCAGGGCCGGTGCTTCCAGGCGCCGCGTCCGGCGCGTGCATCCACTGCACCAGTTGGATGAGGACGCCGTTCGCGTCCGCGACCTGGAAGTAGCGCTCGCCCCACGGCTCCGTCTCGATGGGCGTCACCACCTTCACCCCCTCCGCCTGGATGCGCGCGTACTCCGCGTCGATGTCCTCCACGACGAAGGCCACGATGAGCCCCTCCGCCCGGCGGTGCTTCAGCGACTCCGGCTTGAGCGACTTCAGGCCCGTGCGCAGGTAGCAGACGTTGAAGCCCACGTCCGGCCGCGCGAGCGACACGAAGCCCTCCGCGGACATCGCCTCCTTGAAGCCGAAGTGGCGCGTCAGGAAGGAGGCGGACGCCTCCACATCATCGACGTTGAGGGACACGGCGGAAGCAGTGACGCGCATGGGTGGACTCCGGGTGGGTTGGAGGGACTTCGCCATTTACGTACAGCGTACGTAGTTGCACGTCAAGGTCGCGGCGTTGGAAGAATCCGCCGCATGGCATCGCATCGCAGCAGCGGGGGTGACCCGACACGGACGCTGGAGCTGTTGTGGCGCGAGGCCACGCCCGCGAAGGGCCAGCGCGGCCCGAAGCAGACCCTCACCGTGGACGCCGTGGTGGCCGCGGCGGTGGAGCTGGCGGACGCGGAAGGGCTGGACGCGGTGACGATGCGAGCGCTGGCGGGCAAGCTCGGCATCGCGCCCATGGGGCTCTACACCTATGTCCCCGGGCGGGCGGAGCTGCTCGACCTGATGCTCGACGCGCTCTATGCGGGGATGGCCCGGCGCAAGCCGAAGGCACGGGACTGGCGCTCCCGGCTGGAGGCCGTGGCGCACGACAACCGCGACCTCTTCACCGCGCATGCGTGGCTCGCGGACGTGTCCACCACGCGCCCGCCCCTGGGGCCCGGGCAGCTGTCCAAGTACGAGTACGAGCTGTGCGCCTTCGAGGACTCGGGCCTGGGAGACGTGGAGCAGGACGCCGCGCTCACGTTCGTGCTGGGCTTCGTCGAGTCCTGCGCCCGGGCCGCGTCGGACCAGCGCGCCACGCAGCTGGAATCCAAGATGAGTGAGGAGGCGTGGTGGCAGGCCCATGCGCCGCTGCTGTCACGCATGTCGGATCCGGAGCGCTACCCCACGGCGGCCCGGGTGGGCACCGCGGCGGGCGTCGCGCACGGCGCGGCCTACAATCCCGAGTACGCCTTCCGCTTCGGGCTCGAACGCGTCCTGGACGGGCTGGCCGCGCTCGTTGAAAAGCCCCCGCCGCGCAAGCGCCGTCCACGCACCGCCCCCTGAGCCTCACACGCGCCACGAGCGGTGCCCGCACTCGCGCGGCGTCTACGACGACGGGGACGACCGCATCGTCTACCTCTGCGACCTGGTCCGCGCGGGCCTGGGGTCGTACGGGCCCGAGTAGCATCCCGCTTCGCAGTGCCCTGGGGAGGGGCCGTTCCGCAAGGGATGGACCTCTCAGGTTTTTGATCATCCCCCCGGTTTTCCGAGCACGCGGCGTCGCCCTGGCGGGCAGTCCTCCCTGTGACGGAGCGCTGGCATCGCTGTTGCTGTAGCGACCGGGACACCTCATCTCCTCGGGAGTCGTCCCATGCAAGTCCTCCGGCTGCGTCACCTCTTCTCACGCGCCCTGCGCGCCTCGCTCGCCACGCCCCTCGTCCTCGTAGGCTGCGGTCATGGCAGCGGCACGGACCTGGAGGGCTACTCGGCGATCGCGTGCGACAACGGCTCCCCGGCCCTCAGCGACCTGACGATTTCCCCGGCGCCGGACTTCATCCAGCTTCGCTCCCGAAGCGTCTACTGGGACGCCGACCCCCTCGCCGAGGCCTCGACCTCGCGGGCCATCTCCTCCTTCGGAGAGGCCTGCGCGACGGCCACCGACGTCACGGCCTGTCAGACAGCGGTGGCGGAGGCCCTGCCCACCGAGGGCTTCAACAAGTACTGCTTGCCCGAGTGCTTCGACAACCACCTCGTCACCACGCGCGGTGACGAGGTGAAGACGTACGCCACGCTGGAGTCGCTCCAGGGGCTGCTGGGCACCATCGACACCGAACAGGAGGCCGTGCTCAAGGCCTTCGCTTCGGGCTACTCGCTGCTCTGCGGCGACCTGAAGCAGGGCGCGGTGAAGCAGAACTCCGATGGCACGTTCAACGTCGTCGCCACCCAGGGCCACGCGTGCGGCAAGGGCAACGACCTGACGCAGCACGTGGTGCGGGTGTCCGCTTCCGGCGAGGTGGGCGAGTTGGAGCACCACGTGTTGGAGAAGGGCAGCGACAGCTGCGTCGTCGGCCGTCGGCCCGTGGGCCTCCAGGTCGCGGGCGCGTGCGAGGGCACGGACGCGCTGGGCCGCTACTTCGCGGACGTCGCGCACCTGGAGGCGGCGTCCGTCCATGCCTTCCTGCGCCTGCGTGAAGAGCTGGCGCTGCACGGCGCCGACGCGGGCCTCCAGGACGCGGCGCAGCGCAGCGCCATCGACGAGGTGCTGCACACCGACGTGACGGGTCGGCTCGCGCGCCGCTTCGGTGCCACGCCCCAGCGTCCCGTGGTCGCCGCGCGTCCGCTGCGCCCGCTCTCCGAGGTGGCGATGGACAACGCGGTGGAGGGCTGCGTGCGGGAGACGTATGGCGCGCTGGTGGCCCACTACCAGGCCCTGCACGCGCAGGACGCGGAGGTGCGCGAGGCCATGGTCCGCATCGCCGAGGACGAGACGCGGCACGCGGGCCTGTCGTGGGACATCGACCAGTGGGCCCGGTCGCGCCTCTCCGCCCCGGAGCGGGAGGTGCTGCGCGAGGCCCAGCGGCAGGCGGTGGCGCTGCTGCGCGCGGAGGTCGCGGTGCCGCTCGACACGGGCCTGGTGACGGAGGCGGGACTGCCTACGCCCGAGGTCGCCCTGTCCCTCCTGGACACGCTGGAGCAGGAGCTGTGGGCGTAAGCGAGTGTTCTCCGCTCAAGCGTGCAACCGGGCTTTCCCGGTTTCCGCCTTGTGAGCCCACACGGGCGTTTGCGACAATCACGCGGTGAACGCCCGCGCCCGACTCCTCTCCGCCGTCCTGCAGGCCTCCTTCGTCGGGGCCTGCGCCTCCTCGTCACCGTCACCGTCCACGGACGCGCCGCAGACGGAAGCAGGCTCCCCGGCGCGGCTGTGGCAGCGCAGCGCCGCGACGGGCGACCTCGCGCGCTTCAGCCGCGACGGCACCCGCGTCGCCCCGGATGGCGCGCTGGAGCTGGACACCACCGCGAAGGAGGGCACCGACCCCTTCCCCGCGGGCGGCTGGCTGGACGGCGGCACCTTCTACAACGGCGGCACGTTCCGCTTCGGCACCGCCACCTCGGAGGTCCAGTCCGTCCCCGGCGGCTTCGACAGCGTGGTGCCGTCCTTCGACGCGCAGACACCTCCGGGCACCTGGGTGAAGCTCACCGTCGCCGCGCGCATCGAGGGCACCTGGACGAAGGACTACGAGCTGGGCGTCTGGGCCTTCGACGCGGCCACCGTCGCGCGCCACAGCGTGGACGGCCAGGGTGACGCGGACGGCAACGTGTTCACCGACACGCTCAACCTGAAGCGCCGCGCGGACGCCCTGCGCATCACCGCGTTCCTCTTCTCCGAGCGCCCCGACGCCAGCCCCCGCGTCCGCGGGCTCGCCGCCGCCGTCACCGACACGCGCATGAAGCCCGCCGCGGACGCCGCCGCGGACCGCGCCGCGTGGGGCACCGTGCTGGACGTGCCGGGCTACTCGCAGATGATCTACCCCGACGGTGGCGAGGTCTGGTGCTCCCCCACGTCCACCACCATGCTGCTCGGCTACTGGAGCCGGAAGCTGGGCGTCGCGGAGCTGGAGCACCCCGTGCCCACCGCCGCCGCCCATACCTATGACTGGGTCTACAAGGGCACCGGCAACTGGGCCTTCAACACCGCCTATGCCGCCAGCATGGCCAACGGCGCCCTGCACGGGCTCGTCGCCCGCTTCGACTCCTTCGCCCCCGTGGAGCGCCTCATCGCCGCCGGCATCCCCGTGAGCATCAGCATCGCGTACGAACCCGGGGAGCTCGCCGGAGGCGCCTCCCGCCGCACCGACGGCCACCTCATCGTCGTGAAGGGCTTCACCGCCGAGGGTGACGTCGTGGTCAACGACCCTGCTTTCGACTCCAACGAAACCACCAGTGCCACCTACCGGCGCGCCGAGCTGTGGCGTGCCTGGCAGCACTCCCGGGGCGCCGCCTACGTGCTCTGGCCCGCGGGCACCGCCCTGCCCGCCCCGGGGCTGGAACCGCTGCCGTAGACCCCGTCAGAAGGCCGACACGCGGACGACGCATCGCGGCGCCCAGTGTCCACTGGCCGGGGCGTCGTGCCCCCCGTCCCTTGACGTGGGGGCATTCGTGACGGTGTCAGACCGCCCGCTAAGCTTCAGTCCATGGAAATTAGGCTTGATTTCGAGTCGCGGAATGTAAATACCTGCGCCCGAGATTTTGCGGTCCCCGCTCTCCGGCATCCGGAGGGGGACCTGCCTGGAGGCACGGACATGGAGCAGAAGCCGCTGCGGGACTTCCTTGAGATTCCCTACGACGAGCTGGAGGAGCTCAACCTCCGGGTGAAGGAACAGCGCATCCAGCGCGTGTCGCCGGAGAAGATGCGCGAGGAGCGCATCAAGTACCTGACCGACGAGAAGCGCATCAAGGCCATCACCGTGTGCTTCACCGACCTGGAAGGTCGGCTGCACATGCTGGACTACGACAAGAAGTTCCTCCTCAAGAGCGCCGACAACCTCACCTTCGACGGCTCCTCCATCCGCGGCTTCTCCGCGCAGGCGGAGAGCGACCTGCGCCTGAACATCGACTGGGGCGCGTTCTACTGGCTGCCCTCCGACATCTTCGGGCCCGGCAAGGTGCTGGCGTTCAGCGAAGTGCTGGAGCGTGACGGCACGCCGTACCACTCGGACATGCGTGGCCAGCTCAAGCGCGCCACGGACGCCCTGTTCCAGAAGGACGGCACGGTGCTCCACGCGGCGCCGGAGATTGAAGGCTTCCTCTTCAAGAACCGTGACGCCGAGCGCCACTACCACGAGGAAGGCAAGTTCGAGTTCATCTCCATCGGCGGCTACTACCACGCGCTGCCGGGCGACGCGCTGCGCACCTTCATCGACAAGGCCGCCGAAGCCCAGCGCGCCATGGGCTTCCAGAACGAGAAGGACCACCCGGAGGTCGCGCCCAGCCAGTTCGAGATGAACTTCTCGTACAGCGAGGCCATCATCGCCGCGGATCAGATCCAGCTCTACAAGCTGCTGTGCCGTCAGGTGGCCGCGCAGCTGGGCCTCACCGCCAGCTTCCTGCCCAAGCCCGTCACGGGCGTGAATGGCAACGGCATGCACATCAACATGTCGCTGTCCAAGGGCGGCAAGAACCTGTTCCACGACAAGAACGGGCAGGATGGCCTGTCTCCCATGGGTTGGGAGTTCATCGACCGCATCCTCACCAACGCCAACGACATCTGCCTCGTCCTCAACTCCAGCGTGAATTCGTACCGCCGGTTGGATCCGCACTACGAGGCGCCCAACCAGATCAAGGCCTCCGCGAACAACCGCGGCGCCATGGTGCGCATCCCGTTCGGCAACGAGCGCAGCGCGCGCGTCGAGTGCCGTTCGGTGGCGCCGGACGCCAACCCGTACATGGTGCTCTACACGCTGATGCGGACGGGCCTGGAAGGGCCGCAGCCGCAGGAGGACGCGGAGACCAAGCGCAGCCGCACGCGCTTCCTGCCGGACAACATCTACGACGCGATCCGCTTCTTCAAGGGCAGCCAGTTCATCGCCCAGACGCTGGGTGAGCAGGTGCAGGGCAAGTACGCGGAGCTGAAGGTGAACTCCGCGGACCGTTGCCCCAAGCAGCTGGGCACCCGCGTGAAGGAAGCGGAGATCCAGTTCCATCACGAGGTGACCAACCAGTACCTCTGGAACCTCTTCTAGAGGCTCCTGCCGCCGGCGGCTCTTCTAAAGCCGCCGGTAGCGCGCCTGGAGGACCATGTAGGCGGCGTAGGCCACCAGGCCCGCCGCCACGATCCCCAGGAGCACGTCGCCCGCGGGTTGCCGGGCGAGGACGGCCAGGGCCTCACCCAGGCCCTTGGCCTCTCCCGGGTTCGCGTCCACGGCGGAGCGGACCAGGAAGATGCCGATGACGGCGAACACCACGCCGCGAGCGGCGATGCCGAAGCGCGACACCCGCTCCACCCAGTGCCGCTGGCGTCCCGCGAGCCCGGTGAGCGTGAGCTTCTCCAGGAACTTCCCCTTCCACGCCTTGTGGAACTGCTTCACCGCGAAGCCGAGGATGCCCACGCCCACGAGCGCCACCAGGACCTGGCCGAAGGGCTGCTCCATCAGCGTCGCCGTCCACCCCTGCGTGCCCCTGCCGCGCCCCTGGGAAGCGCCCACCACCATCTTCGCGGCGAAGAGGGCCAGCGACGCGTAGATGGCGCCGCTCAGGAAGTACATGGCGCGCGTGGCGAGCCCCTTCCCGTCAGAGCCCTTCTCTTCCGTGTCCGCGAACGCCTGGGCGAATCTCCAGGTGACGAAGCCCAAGAGGCCCACCACCAGCACGGACAGCAGCACCATGCCGAAGGGCCCGCGCGCCACCGTGTCCACCGCGCCGTGGCTGTCGGTGGTGCGACCGCCCTCGCCCGCCGCGAGCTTCAGCGCGAGCACGCCGATGATGGCGTAGACGGCGCCCTTCGCCGCGTAGCCCATCCGCCCCAGCTTCTTCGCCCAGGGGTGGCTCGCGGCCTGCTTCGCCCCATTGGAGAGCCGATCCATCCCCGGCCCGCGCATCACGTCCATCGTCGCCATGCGAACGCTCCTCCCGTCCCCGACTTCGGACCGATGACAGGGTGCGCATCCGGAGGCCCGGTTGGATGGAAGTCCCATGCCTCCGGTCTGGACTCCGTTCAGGGGGCAGAGGGCCTGGCTGGCTGGCTGCTCAGCGCAGGTTGCGCACGGCCTGCACGACGCGGGGCCACTCCTTGGAGCGCGGGTCGATGAGCTCGAAGTGGCCCGCGCCCTTGAGCGGCACGAGGTGCACGGGGTCCTTCTGCTTGAGGCCGCGGGCGTGGAAGGCCTCGCTGACCTTGAGGGGCACGGTGTCGTCCTCGGTGCCGTGCAGCAGCACCTGGGGGATTTTCAGCGGCTGGAGCGCGGCGGGCGAGGCGACGGCGTAGCGTTCCGGGAACTGCTCGGGCGTGCCGCCCATGAAGGTCTTCACGATGCCCTTGCCCAGGTCCAGCGCGGCGCCCTGCGCGAGGTCCAGGACGCCGGCCAGGGACACCACGCCCTTCAGCTTGAGGGGTGCGTCGCGGTAGAGCGCCTGGCGTGGGGTGAGGCGGTGGCGCGCGGCGAGCCACATGGCGAGGTGGCCTCCGGCGGAGTGGCCCATGGCGACCACGCGCGTGAGGTCCAGGCCCAGCGAGGGCGCCGCGTCCACCAGGTGGTCCGCCGCGGAGGCGACGTCCTCCAGCGTGCCGGGGAAGCCGCCGCCGTCGTGGCCCACGCGCCGGTACTCCACGCTCCAGGTGGCGTAGCCGCGTTGGGTGAGGTCCGCGCACAGGTGGCCTGCGTGCTCCAGGCCGTACTCCGCGCGCCAGAAGCCGCCGTGGACGAAGAGCACCACCGGGTGCGGGCCCTTGCCCGGGGGCTTGCGCAGCTCGGTGAACTGCTGGGGTGCTTCGCCATAGACGATGCGCGCGTCGGGTGGCGGCTGTGGCGTTTCCAGGACCCACATGGAGCTCATGGGCGCATCTTGGGAACGGGCGGCGCGGCGCCGCAAGAGGCGGCGCGTTGGATGCGCGGTACGCTGCCCGGCCATCGGGGGTTCCTTTCACGTGCGAGAGATGGACGAGGCAGAGCTGAGGGTGGCCCTCGCCGAGGGCCTGGTCTCGCGCGAGGACGCAGAGGCCCTGCGCGCGGAGGCCGCACGGCGCGGGTGCTCGCCGCTGCAGTTGCTCGTGGAGCGCGGCCGGATTTCGTTCGATTCGCTCGTGTCGCTGCGCGAGGAACTGGGGGTGGCTCCGATGGATCCACGAGGCGCCAGGAACGACAGCGACCGGGATGATGGGCCCGAGCCCCGCTCGCCCGATGACACGCTTCCTCCGGGCGGTGCTCCCTCCGCCGTGATGGATGGGCCTGCGTTCCCGGTGCCGTATTGGGAGCGCTACCGGCCCGTGCGCTTCCTCGGGCAGGGCGGCATGGGCCGGGTGTTCCTGGCGCAGGACGTGCGCCTGCACCGCGACGTGGCGCTGAAGTTCGTTCGCGACGAGGACGCGGAGCTGTCGCGCCGCTTCGTCTCCGAGGCGCGCGCGCAGGCCCGCGTGGACCATGAGAACGTCTGCCGCGTGTACGAGGTCGGCGAGGTCCAGGGCCGCGCGTACATCGCCATGCAGTACGTCGCGGGCCAGCCGCTGCATGCCCTGGCCGGCGTGCTCACCCTGGAGCAGAAGGCGCTGGTGCTGCGCGATGCCGCGCTCGGCGTGCACGCCGCCCACCGCGCGGGGCTCGTACACCGCGACCTCAAGCCCTCCAACATCCTGGTGGAGCGCACCGACGCCGGCACCCTTCACCCCTACGTCATGGACTTCGGCCTCGCGCGCGACTGGACCGGCAGCGAGGGCTTCACCGCGACAGGCACCGTCCTGGGCACGCCCCAGTACATGGCGCCCGAACAGGCCCGGGGCGAGGTCACGAACCTGGACCGGCGCGCGGACCTCTACAGCCTGGGTGCCACGCTCTACCACCTGCTCACCGGCGAGCCGCCTGTCCCCGGCGCCAACGGCCTGGAGGTGCTCAGCCGCGTCGCCACCCATGAACCCCGTCCGCTCCGTGAGCTGGCGCCCCACGTCCCCGCGGACCTGGAGGCCATCGTCTTCAAGTGCCTGGAGAAGGAGCGCTCACGCCGCTACGACTCCGCGCGGGCGCTGGCGGATGACCTGGAGCGGTTCCTCGACGGCGAGCGCGTCCTCGCGCGCACGGGCCCGGGGTACCGCGTGCGCAAGTGGGTGGCCCGGCACCGGCTCGCGGTGGTGGTGGCCAGCGTCGTCGGGCTCGCGGCGGTGGGCGTGGTGGGCCAGGGCGTACTGGCCCGGCGCGAGGTCTCCCGTCGCGAGGCCCTCACCCGCCGCTTCACCGAAGGCGTGGAGCGCATCGAGGCCCAGGCCCGCTACTCCGGTCAGGCTCCGCTGCATGACACGCGGCCGGACCGTGAAGCCCTGAAGGCACGCATGCGCGACATCGAGACCGCCATGCGCGAAGCCGGCGCCGTTGCGGAGGGGCCCGGTCGCTACGCGCTGGGACGCGGGTTCCTCGCGCTGGGAGACGAGGAGGCCGCGCTCAAGAACCTGGAGGCGGCCTGGGCGGAGGGCAACCACGAGCCCCGCGTGGCGTATGCGCTCGCGCTGGTGCTGGGACACCGCTACCAGCGCGAGCGATTGGAAGCAGACCGCATCCCGGACGCAGCGCAGCGCGAGGCAAAGCGGCAGGAGGCCCAGACCCATTCGCGAGACCCGGCGCTGACCTTCCTGAGACAGGGCCAGGGCGCGGAGGTGGCCGCGCCCGGATACGCAGACGCGCTCCGGGCCTTCTACGAGGACCGCTTCGAGGACGCGCTGAAGTCGCTGGATGCACTCGGCACGCGGCTGCCCTGGTTCCACGAAGCGGCCCTGCTCCGGGGCGACATCCTGCTCGCCCGCGCCGTGCGCCATGCCCTGGCGAGCGAGCGCGATGCGGCCCATGCGGACCTGGAGGCCGGGCGTCAGGCCTACGACACGGCGGCCAGCATCGGTCGCAGCGTGCCCGCCGTGTACCGCGCGAGGGCGGAGCTGGAACAGGAGGCCCTGCTGCTGGAGCTCTCCGGCAAGGGCGACGTGCAGCCCGCGTACCTGCGGGGACTGGAGGCCGTGTCACGCGCCCGGATGGCGGCGCCGGATGAAGCGGACACCTGGGTGCTCGAAGCGCGCCTCCACCGCCGCGTCGCCCAGCATCGCGTCAACAACGGGGGCGAGGTGGAACCGCTCCTCACCAGCACCATCGAGGCGGCGAAGGAGGCGCTGCGGCTCGCACCCGACAAGGTGGAAGCGCGCCACGCACTGGCGATGGGCTGGTGGCAGTGGGCGCGCTACCGGCAGAACCGGAACGAGGACGCCCGCGAACAACTCCAGGCCTCCGTGTCTGCCTTTGAAGGCATCCCAGAGTCCGCGCGCGACTACGACTTCCACCTGGACCAGGGGCTCGTATTCAAGGTGTGGGCAGACTCCGAGGACGGACGCGGCGGGGACTCGCTGCCCTTCCGCGCGAAGGCCATTGAGTCCTACCGGCAGGCGCTGGCGCTGGATGCGAAGCGGCCAGATGCGTGGATCAACCTGGGCACCGCGTACGTGAACCGCGCGAACCATCCGCGCGCTCCGTCACCGGCCGCCGACCTGGAAGAGGCCCGCACGGCGCTGGAGCGCGCGAGCACCATCGACCCGGGCCACGTCGTGCCGTGGTTCTACCTGGGCGACGTCCACCGCACGCTCGCCCTGCGCCTGCGCGACCACGGAGGGGACGCGGGGCCGGGGCTTGCCCGAGCGCTGGAGGCCTACCGCCAGGGCGTGGCCATCAACCCGCGCCTGCCGCCGCTCCAGAACGGCGTGGGCACCGTCCTGCTCGACCAGGCACGCGAGGCGTGGGACCGCGGCGATGCGCCGGGCCCCCTGCTGGATGAAGCGGAGCGGGCCTTCACGCAGGCCATCGCCATCGCGCCCACCGTGGGCTTCGCGCACAACAACCTGGGCGAAGTGCGAGCGTGGCGCGCCACGTGGAAGCTGCTGCGCGGCGAGGACCCCACCGCGAGCGCGAAGGAAGCACAGACCGCGCTCCAGCACGCCACCACCCTGCTGCCCGGGCTCGCGCAGCCGTGGGCCAACCTGGGTCAGGTGCACCAGACGCTGGCCGCGTTCGCGCTGAAGCAGCGAAGGGATCCAAATCCAGACACCGCGCGTGCCGCGGAGGCGCTGGAGCGCGCGCTGAAGCTCAACCCGAAGCTCGCGCAGGCGTGGCGCTGGCAGGGAGAGACGCAGGCCGTGGCGGCCCGCTGGGGCACGGACTCCAACGAGGCCTTCGAGCTGGCGGCGCGCTCATTCCAGAAGGCCCTGGAGCTGGAGCCCGAGAACCTGGAGCAGCGCCTGGCCTTCGGCGCCTTCCTGCGCGAGTGGGCGGCCTGGCAGGAGCGCACCGGCCAGGACGCGCGACCGCGACTCCAGGAGGGCCTGTCCCTCACCGAGGCGCTGCTCACCGCGCGCCCTGGCTGGAGGGATGCGAACGGACTGCGCGAGGACCTGCGGCGCGCCCTCGCGCGACTGCCGCCGGATTAGTCCCCGCCGCGGCCCGACACCTCCAGGGTGCCGTTGATGGTCTCCTTCACGCCCTGGGGCTGCGTGCACTCCGTGCAGTCGCTCTTCGCGCACGCCCACATCGGGTACTGCTTCGCCTGATCACTGGCGTTCAGGGTCCAGGAGGCGCTCTGGCACGCGGGCACCAGCAGCGGTCCCGTCACGTTGCCCGCGAAGATGGTGTAGTCCGACACGCCGATGCACCGGTCCTGCTGCACCTGGGACACGAAGGTCACGGTCTGCCCGGGAGGCACCGGCACCGTCTTCTTGCTGAAGTGGACCTTGCCCTCCGAGTCCGCGGTGATGTCCACCACCACGCCGCCAACGCCCGTCGGCGGGGGCGTCGTGCAGGGTTGCACCGGCGTGCCGTCGCTCAGCGCAGCAGACGCGGTGTCGGTCGGACGGGACGGCGTGGCGCAGGCCAGCATCAGGCCGGTGAGACACAGGGGAAAGAGGACTCGGATTCGCATGGCGGGGTTCTCCAGGGGACCGCGTGAGGGCACATCCCCGTGGAAGCTACCGCGCACAAGCCCGCGAGGTGCGGGTGGTATCTTCCCAGCCCCGTGAAAGGAGAGCCCCACGATGCGCATCCTCCTCGTCGCCCTCGCGCTGCTGAGCTTCCCGGTCCTCGCCCAATCGAAGCCCGCGGCACCGGCCCCGCAGCCTCCAAAGCCAGACACCTCCTTCCTCCAGATCATGGAGGCCCAATTCTTCAGGAGCGGTCACCCCCGGAGCACGAACTTCACCCCGGACGCGAAGACGGTCTTCTTCCTCCGCAACGCGCCCAACACCCACGTGCAGTCGCTCTTCGCCTTCGATGTCGCCACCGGGCAGACGCGCGAGTTCCTCACCCCCGAGGCCCTCCTCAAGGGCGCCGAGGAGACGCTCTCCGCCGAGGAGAAGGCGCGGCGTGAGCGCACGCGGACGAGGACCCGGGGCTTCTCCTTCTACGCTTGGTCCGAGGACGGCGAGAAGCTGCTCGTCGCGCTCTCCGGCAAGCTCTACGTCGTGGCGAGCGCGTCCGGCAAGGTGACGGAGCTGAAGACGGGCCCCGGCGCCATCACCCCCACCTTCTCCCTGGACGGCACGCAGGTGGCCTATGTCCGCGACAACGACGTGTACCGCGTGGACCTGGCCACGAACACCGAGCGTCGCGTCACGACCGGAGGCACGCCGGAGAAGACCCATGGGCTGGCGGAGTTCATCGCCCAGGAGGAGATGTATCGCTTCTCCGGCTACTGGTGGAGCCCGGACGCGAAGGCCCTGGCCTACACGGAGTCCGATACGAGCGGCGTGGAGAAGCTCACCCTCGTGGACGCCTCGAATCCCGAGCAGGGCGCGCAGCAGCTCTCCTACCCTCGCGCCGGAAAGGCCAATGCCAGGGTCCGGCTGGGCGTCATCCCCGTCACGGGTGGCAAGACGACGTGGGTGAGCTGGGATGCGGAGAAGTACCCGTATCTGGCCACCGTGACCTGGCCGAAGAACGGCCCGCTGACCCTGCTCGTGCAGAACCGCACCCAGACGGAGGAGCTCCTCCTCGCGGCGGACGTGAAGACGGGGCGCACGCGCACGCTTCACGTGGAGAAGGATGAGGCCTGGCTCAACCTGGATCAGACCTTCCCCAGCTGGCTGGAGGATGGCAGCGGCTTCCTCTGGTACACCGAACGCAGCGGAGCCCCGGAGGTGGAGCTGCGCGACTCGAGCGGCAAGCTCGTGCGCTCCCTTGTCCCTCCCGAGGCCGGCTTCCAGCAGCTCGTGGGCTACGTGGAGAAGGAAGACACGCTCTACTTCCTGGGAGGGCCCCACACCCCGGAGCGCTACCTCTGGCGCGTGCAGCGAGGCGGAAAGCCCACCCGCGTCACCACCGGAGGCCCGGCGATGGAGGCGGGCAAGATGTCCCGGCAGGGGGAGGCGTTCATCGTCAGCTCGGAAGGGCCCACGAGCCTGCGGCACACGGTCGTCATGAAGGCAGACGGCTCGCGCGTGGGCGACATTCCGTCCCTCGCGAAGCCCCCTCCCTTCCAGCCCCGGCTGGAGGTGCGGCAGGTGGGCAAGGAGGGCTTCTGGACGTCCCTGGTCCGCCCGCGAAACGCGAAGCCAGGCGTGAAGCTGCCTGTCATCGTGGAGATCTACGCGGGCCCCGGCACCACCATGGTCCGTCAGAACCTGGTGGAGCACCTCCTGTCCCAGTGGATGGCGGACCAGGGCTTCCTGGTCGTGAAGCTCGACGGACGGGGGACCCTGCTGAAGGCGAGCCCGAAGGACCGCAAGCCGAAGTATGTGTTCGCGGAGGCGCTGTTGGAGGAGCAGGTGGCAGCGTTGCGCGCGCTCGCCCAGGTGGTGCCGGAGCTGGACCTGAACCGCGTGGGCATCACCGGAGGGAGCCACGGTGGCTACATGTCCGCGCTGGCCGTCCTCAAGCGGCCGGATGTCTTCAAGGCCGCGGTGGCGGTGTCCGCGGTGGCGGATTGGCGGGACTACGACACCCACCTGACGGAGCGCTTCCTGGGCCTGCCGCAGGAGCATCCGGAGGCCTATGAGCAGAGCTCCCTGCTGACCCACGTGAAGGCGGGCAGCCCCATGGGCAAGCTCCTGCTCATCCACGGCACGGCCGACGACAACGTCTTCTTCACCCACGCCCTCAAGCTGTCGGACGCGCTCTTCCGCGCGGGCCAGCCGCACGAATTCCTGCCTCTCAGCGGAATGACACACATGGTGTTCGACCCGGCCATCAACGAGCGCCTGTGGGCGCGCACCGTCGGATTCTTCAAGGAGCACCTCTAGAACCCACCATCGCCCAGGGGGGCCGGGGCGCCGTGCGCCCGGGCCGCCCCCTCGTTCTTTACATTGAACGAACGTTCATTCAACATCACCGCCATGCCTCGTACGGCGGATGCGAACTCAGCCCTTCGGGAGAAGACGCGGGAGCGCGTGCTCCAGGCCGCGGTCCGGCTCTTCTCCCGGCACGGCTTCGACGGAACCAGCGTGCGTGCCCTCGCCCAGGAGGCGGGCATCGCCGCGGGACTGCTCTACGCGCACTTCGAATCGAAGGAGGCGGTGCTCGTCGCGCTGATGCAGTCGTCGATGACCGACGTGGCGCGCACCCTGGACGACGCCGACCGGGAGCCTACCGCCCGTGACTTTGTGACAACGATGCTCGAGTCCGCCGTGACACTTCTTGATGAGCACCGGGACCTCTGGCGGCTGGGCTATGGACTGCGGCATCAGCCCGAGGTGCTCGCGCGGCTGGAGCTTCCCCTGGCACAGCTGATGCACCAGTTCCACCAGCGACTGGAGCAGGCGCTCCGGCAGCGCGGCGTGCGGGAGCCCGGCATCGAGGCGCTGCTCCTGTTCGCCACCGTGGATGGCATTTCGCAGCAGTACGTGCAGCACGATGGCGACTACCCCATCGCCGCGGTGATTCGCGCCGCGGCGAGCCGGTGGCCCGCCACCGCTCCGTCACGCAAGAGAAAGGCAGACAGACCATGAAGCGACTGCGGGTCCCTGGCGGTGAGATGGCCTGGTGGGAGGAAGGCACGGGCACGCCCGTGGTGCTCGTGCATGGAACGCCGTCGTCCTCGCAGGAGTGGCGCACGGTGGCCCAGCAGCTCACGCCGTCGTACCGCGTCCTCGCGCCGGACCACCTCGGCTTCGGGCAGAGCGACCGGCCCGGCGACTGGCGCACGTACACCCTGCCCTGGCACGTGGAAAATCTTCGCTCCTGGTTCGAGCAGATGCAGTTGGGCCGCTTCCACCTCGTGGTGCATGACTTTGGCGGCCCCATCGCGCTGCCGCTCGCCATCGCCGCGCCGGAGCGGGTGATCAGCCTCACGGTGATCCAAAGCTGGCTGTGGGACCTGAAGGCCCCGAACATCGACAACGCGCTGATGCGGTGGCTGTACCTGGCCGGGAACTTCTCCGCGCGGGTGATGGTGAAGTTGTCCTGGGGCCGCCGCGGGAAGCTGACGCGGGAGCTTCACCGGTCCTTTATCTCCCAGTTCCCGGACCGGGCCTCGCGGATGGGCACCTGGGGCTTCGCGCGCTCCGCGTCCCACGAGGGGCCGTGGATGGACGCGCAGGGCCAGTCCCTGGGCCGGCTCGCGGACATCCCGTTCCTGCTCGTCTGGGGCATGGCCGACAGGCTGGTGAAGCCCGAGCACCTGCGCCGATGGCAGCAGGTGCGTCCGGGAGCGAATTTGTGCAAGTTCGATGGCGTAGGCCACTTCCCGCAATTGGAAGTGCCGGAGTATCTGGGCACCGCGCTGTTCGACTACCTGACGTCCGTCGACCAGGTCGACGCTCTGCTCGCGTCGCGGGCCACGCAGAACCCGTGAACGCTTTCCGGGTGGCGAGCGGCACACGGGCGGGTTAGCCCCAGGGCCTCGCGGCGCACGCCGCCACACGGAGGTGACGCATGGAGTACCGCAAGCTGGGGAACAGTGGCCTGAAGGTGTCCACCCTGTGCCTGGGGACGATGACGTTCGGCGAGCCCACCGAGGGCTCGATGATGCACGGGGTGGCGGCCGACACGAAGACGTCCTTCGCCATCATGGACCGCGCGCTGGAGGCGGGCATCAACTTCTGGGACACCGCCAACGTCTACGGCAACGACGGGCTGACGGAGAAGGTGGTGGGCCAGTGGTTCACCCAATCCCAACGGCGCGACGACGTGGTGCTGGCCACCAAGTTCCGCTTCCGCATGGGCAAGGGCCCCAACGCCACGGGCGCCTCGCGCTACCACATCCGCACCGCGGTGGAGGGCAGCCTGCGCCGGCTGCAGACGGACCGCATCGACCTGTACCAGGTGCACATGCAGGACATCGACACGCCCGAGGAGGAGACGCTCCGCGCGCTGGAGGACCTGGTGCGCCAGGGCAAGGTGCTCTACATCGGCGCCAGCAACTACGCCGCCTACCGGTTGGTGGACAGCGTGTGGACGAGCAAGGCCCAGCACCTCTCGCGCTTCGTGGCGCTGCAGGCCCAGTACAGCCTGGTGTGCCGCGAGCTGGAGCGCGAGCACGTCCCGGCCTGTGAGCAGCACGGCCTGGGCATCCTCCCGTGGTCCCCGCTGGCCGGTGGCTTCCTGTCGGGCAAGTACCGCAAGGGTCAGCCGCCGCCGGACTCCTCGCGCCTGGCGAAGTGGAAGGACCGGCTGGCCGGGTTCGACACCCCCAGGAACTGGCGGACCCTGGAGGCCGTGGACGCGGTGGCCGCCGAACTGAAGGCCTCGCCTTCCCAGGTGTCCCTGGCGTGGCTGCTGCGCAAGCGCGCCGTCACCTCCGTCATCTTCGGAGCGCGCACCGTGGAGCAGCTCGAGGACAACCTCCAGGCCGCCGAGCTGAAGCTGGACGACGCGCAGTTCAAGCGGCTGGATGACGCGAGCGCCCTGGAGCTGGGCTACCCCTACAACTTCATGCAGAGCCTCCAGGGCCGGTGGTAGCGGCGGCTCCGTCCGCATTGACGCGATACCGCACGAAGACGGCGCCGCTCCTGAACGTCCTCTGTTCGAGCAGCTGGAGCTTGAGGTCGCTCGGCAGGTTCTTGAACAGCGGCGTGCCGCCTCCGACAGCGACCGGCGCGTAGGTGACGGCGACCTCGTCGATCAGCCCTTGCGCCAGGAAGGACGACGCAAGGGTTGGACCGGCGATGCTCAGGTCCTTCTGCGCGCTGAGCTTGAGCTGCTTCAACGCGGCGGCATCGAGGCTCGGGATGAGCCGGGTGCGCTGGCTCTGGACCTCGCGCAGCGACTTCGAGACCACGAGCTTGTCCGTGGCCTGCCACAGCCGGGCGAACACGTTCAGGTCCAGGCCCACGGCTCAGCGCAGCGCGAAGTCCCCCGCCTTCCAGCGCGGGCCCGCCTCGCCCGCCGCCGTGGACGCGCAGGTGTGCGTGCTCTCGGGATGGCTCCAGGGCAGAGCGAGGAAGGTGGGTGCCACGGCGCGGAAGAAGCACCGTGGCGCGCACCGGAGAGGACTACGGGCCTTCAGGCTGAAGGGTGATGGCGGCCCAGGGCGACACGCTGGTGTCCACCGCGATGAGCCGGAAGGGCGCCTCGGATGCTTCCGAAGGCGACAGCGCGCCCGCAGCCACCGCGAAGACGCCCTTGCCGATGAAGGGTGCGGTGTCGAGCTGGAAGCGGGCCGCCGGGGTGCGGTTGGTGGCGGCCGCCGCGACGACGCCCACCTGGGCCTGCACCGCCGGAAGCTCCACACCCTCGGGCGCGGAGGCCTGCCGGTAGGTCAGGTCGTTGAAGGTGGCGTCGGCGGGCACCAGCCCGTTGACGAGCGGCGACACGTCCACGGGGGGCGCATCCGGCGAGCCGTGCACCACGCGCAACCTCAGGCTGTCCGCGTCGGGCGTGAAGCCGTCGGCGAAGGCCAGCAGCTCGAAGGTGGAGTCGGCGGGGTCCGTGACCGCGGGAGACAGGAAGCCCGCGGCCACCACCAGGTAGCGCTCACCGGCCACCAGGGTGGGCGTCGTGTCGGTGGCTGCGGGGTTGCCGGCCGGACGCGTGGCGCCCGCAGCGTGGGCGAAGACATCCAGTGGATACACGCCGGGCGGCACCTGGAGGGGCGCGGACAGCTCACCGAAGCTCAGGTCATCCACCAGCTCGGCGTTGCCGGTGAAGATGTCCACGGGGGGCGCATCCGGCGAGCCGTGCAGCGCATAGACGACGGGGTTCTGACGGACAAAGCCCAGGTCCGCCGCCAGCAGGCTGAAGCCGTTGGCCGCGTTCGGCTTCGCGGACAGCTGGCCGGTGGCGATGACGAACACCTCGCCGCGCGAGGGCAGCGCCGGCAGGGTGAAGGCCGTCACCTTGTTTCCGCCCGCGAGCACGCCCACCTGGAACGACTGCCCCGCGGGCAGGTCCACGCCAGCGGCGCCGGTGTCCTGGAAGCGCTGCAGGTCCGTGACCTCGGAGGAGCCGTCATCCCCCACGTCCAGCGCCACGGTGGGAGCATCCGCGCCCGCGTGGACGATGCGCACGCGCGCCCGGCCGTCCGCCGCCGCGCCGAAGCCCTCGGCCAGGGGCAGCACGCGGAAGGCCTGCGCATTGTCCGTGGAGGTGAGCAGGCCCGCGGCCAGTGCGCTCACGGTGGCGCCCGTGTCCAGCGTCAGCGGGCCGGTGGAGTACACCGGTTCGGAGGTGGCCGGGGCGCCGGCCGGGCGCACCTGCACGTTGTACGTGCCCGCGGGCACGGTGGCGTACGCGGTGGTGTCGCCATACCGCACGTTGGAGAACAGCGGTGCCGTCTGGCCCTCGGCATAGATGTCCACGGCCGGCGCGTCCGGCGACCCGTGGATGACGCGCAGCCGCGTGGTGTCGGTGACGGTGTCGGTGTTCGACGGGGGCGTCACTTCATCGTCGTCGTCGCAGCCCGTGCCCAGCGTGGACATGGAGGCCGCCAGCGCCGCCACCAGGACCCTGTTCTTCCAGCAGCTCTTCAGCATGTTCGTCTCCCCGTGTTCGAAGGCCACCACTCTCGAGAGACGGTGGAGCGCCTCGTCGGCCGCGGTCACGAGATATGCCTTTGACCCTGGTGGGTGGAGCCTCCCGGAGATGTCGCTTGACCGTCCGGCGAATGACGTGCTGGGGCTGCCCGTGATTCGCGGCGGTGGAAACCATCGCGCGCTCAGCGCTCCAGCCCCAGCTCGAACCCGGGAGCCCAGTTCCACCGGCGACGTCCATCCACGCGCACGCCATCCAGGTCCAGGCCCACGGCTCCGCGCAGCGCGAGATGCGCGCGCATCGGAAACGTCTCGCGGGCTCGCGCGTAAGCGCTCCGACAAGACGCATACGTCGGATGAAGGACTCAGGACCGCGGGCGGCAGCGCCCGTGTCATGGGGCCGGACTCTCATTGCCTGGGCCGCCCATGCTCCCTCCTCCCGAGCAGCTTCCCGAGTCCGAGCTGTCCACGGCGCCGATGGATCCGCTCACGCTCGACGAGCGCAGCGACGAGGAGCTGGACACGCTGCCCTACGGGGTCATCACCCTGGATGCCATTGGCACCATCCTCCAATACAACCTGGCCGAGTCCCGGCTGGCGCGGCTGGACCGGACGCAGGTGGTGGGCAGGAACTTCTTCCGCCAGGTGGCCCCCTGCACCGCGACGGCCGAGTTCGAGGGCCGCGTCCGCGACTTCGTGCGGCCCGACCACACCGAGCGCGTGACGCGCTTCGATTACCTCTTCGATTTCAAGTTCGGCGCCCAGCAGGTGGGCGTGGAGCTGGTGCGCTCGCGCGTGCAGGGGCGGGTGCTGCTGCTCATCAACCGCAGGCAATTCTTTCCGGCCCGCCGGGAGGTGCCGCAGGAACTGAAGGCGCCGCTGCAACAGGAGCTGGCCCCCAACGAGCAGGGCCAGGGCGTGCTGCGAGACGCCGTGCAGCGCCGCGCCGTCAACGCCAGCCCCCTCTTCTTCGCCTCGCTGCGCAGCACCTTCGACCGGGTGGCCCCGCGCAGCTGGGGCATGTTCTGCGCCGAGTGGGGCTTTCGCTGGGGGCGGCTGGCCACCGTGGACTTCGAGGCCGACACGCTGGAGAAGCACTCCCGCTCCCTGCGGGAGCTGCCCATCAAGCAGGCCGTGGAGACGGTGGCCCGCACCCTCCAGCGCCAGGGCTGGGGCCAGCTCTCCGTGGACTTCGGCACCGCGCGCGCGTCCGGCGCCTTCGTGCTGACGCTGGAGCGCAGCGCCCTGGCGGAGGCCATGGGCCGCTCGGAGGAGCCGCGCTGCCACCTGCTCGCCGGCTACTTCCGCGCCCTCTTCAGCCACCTGGCCCAGAAGCTCCTCGTGGTGCGCGAGGCCGCCCTCGGCGCACAGGACTTCTTCGCCCGCCTCCCCTTCGACCCCGGGGCCCTCCAGCTCGAACAGCTCAGCGCGCAGGAGTTCCTCTCCTTCCTGCGCTGAACACCGGCCACCTGTCAGGACCCTGTGCTCATCTTCGTGTACATTAAACACGAAGATGAGGCCAGACAGGGAGCAGGACATGTCGCTGAGCGGAATCGCGAAGGAGACGGTGGGGATCGTGGAGCGGGGCGAGTACGTATCGCCGTCCGGGCAGCCGGTGCTGTTCCGGGAGTCGGTGGAGCGCGCCCTGCGAGGGACGGTGCTCTACCGGCCCGGTGACTTCGCCGGGCTACCCTGGCCCGAGCCGCGCGCGGGAGGCGTCGCGCCTCGCATCGAGGTCACGTCCGAGAAGACGGGCGCCGCGTCGCGCCGGTTGGTGGAGGCGGAGGGGGTGGCGGGCGTCGTCGCGCTCAACTTCGCGTCCGCGAAGAACCCGGGCGGCGGCTTCCTGGGCGGGGCGAAGGCGCAGGAGGAGGACCTGGCGCGCTGCTCGGCGCTCTACGCAAGCCTGCTCACGCAGCGCGACTACTACGACGCCAACCGGGCGGATCGCTCGCCGCTGTACACGGACCACCTCATCTATTCGCCGGAGGTGCCCTTCTTCCGCGACGAGGGACTGAACCTGCTGGAGCAGCCTTTCGGCGTGTCCCTCATCACCGCGCCCGCGCCCAACGCCGGCTCGGCCGAGCGGAATGCGCCGCACCTGGTGCCGCGCCTGCGTGAGGTGCTGCACGCGCGGGCCCTCAAGGTGCTCCAGGTGGCGGCGCACCACGGGCACCGCACGCTGGTGCTGGGAGCGTGGGGCTGCGGCGCGTTCCGCAACAATCCGAATGACGCGGCGGATGCCTTCGCCAACGCCCTGGGAGCGTTCCCCGGTGTCTTCGAGCGGGTGGTGTTCGCGGTGTGGGAGCGCGGCGGGGACGGGCCCAACCTGCGGGCCTTCCGGGAGCGGTTCGCCCATGAGGAAGGTCTCCGGCTCGGCTCGCACCGAGGCATTGGCTGCTGAGAGAACTACCCCTATGTTGGTGGGCTCTTATGACTCGGCTCCGTGCACTCCCCGTCTGCACACTTCTCCTTGCGTGCACGACAACTCCTGCCTCAAGGCTTTCCTTGGCATCGCAGGCAAGTGAAACGGGACCCTCCTCCCAGTGGCGGAGCACGGCCTCCCAGGATCTCTCCATGAGCGAGGCCGCAACTCCAGAGAGGACCTTGGCCTCGGATTCGGCTTCCGCAGTTCCAGGCGAGGAACATGAACCGAATACCAAAAACCCCTGGAAGTCACTTGCATGCACGCAGGCATGCGAGGCCGGCGGTGAGGCCATGGAGTCATTCTGTCGGGCGCTCCCTGACAGGACTGCAAGGCAGAATGCGATCAGGCGAGCATGCTGGGCGACCAGCAGGGCCTCCAAAGAAGCATGCATCGTCTTTTGCAATGCGTATTTCGGCCCTCCCGCCCAATCCAACCACTGAGGTGACATGTGCCTGAAGATGATTGGCGCCCGAAGCTGACCGCGATCGAAGCTCCTATCGCGGATGACTATTGGAGATACACCACTCCCCAGGGCAAACGGCGCACTTCGAGACTCACGGTAGGGCAGCCTGTCCACCTCCCGCAGGAGCGCTGCTGGTACACGCCGGTCATGATCGAGGGGCACCTGACCAAGGTGACGCCCATCTTCGGTCAAGGGCCTGTGGACGCACTCATGAATGCGATGATGTTCATCAAGCAGTTCAACGACGAGATGCGTGAGGTCGTGTCTGGAGCAAAGCCGCGCAAGAATGCGAAAAAAGCGGCGAAACAGAAGACACGTGGAAAGGTGCCCGCGGTCAGGGCACGGCAGAAACCCTCACACTCTTCTTCTCGTGCGAACCGGCGAAGTTCCTGACAGCGCCTGAAAATGCCTGGATAGAGCCTGCGTAGGATCCAGCCCTGCCTTTCATCAGGTGCTGTCAGACACGCACGAGGTCCTTGCTCGGTGGAACACCGAACTTGCGCGCGTACTCGCGGCTGAACTGGTGAGGGCTCTCGTAGCCCACGCCGAAGGCCGCCGCCGACACCGAAGCCTCCCCCGCGCGCAGCAGGCGCCGGGCCTCCAGCAGGCGGAGCTCCTTCTGGTACTGCAGCGGCGTCGACGCGGTGACCGCCTTGAAGTGCTTGTGGAACGAGGGCGCGCTCATGCCCACCTCGCGCGCGAGCAGGGGAATGGTGATGGGCTCGCGGAAGTCGCGGCGGATGTGCGCGATGGCGCGGGTGATGGCGCTGGCCTGGCTGTCGTGGCGGATGAGCCCCCGCAGCATGCCGCCGAAGGGCGCCATGAGCAGCCGGTAGTGGAGCTCGCGCACGATGGCCGGGCCGAGCACCCGCGCCTCAACCGGCGAGGAGGCGACGGTGAGAAAGCGGTGCAGGGCCTCGACCAGCGGAGGCGCCGCCTGATGCACCTCCAGGGCTCGGGCGTCTTCGCCGCGTGGCGCGGCGTCTCCCACCTCGGCGTGCACGCTGCGCAGGAGTCCGAGGTCGACGTCGAGCAGCAGCGCGAGGTACGGCGCGCGGGTGATGCGGGAGCGCACCGGCAGGTCGTGGCTGATCAGCAGGCAGTGGCCCGCGCTCATGCCGAAGGTGCGCCCGCCGAAGGTCGTCTCCTTGCGACCCGCGGCGATGAGGCAGATGACGGGCTCGTAGATGGAGCCCTCGAAGGCCGTGGGGCGGTGGTGCCGCAACAGCCGCAGGCCGGGCAGCGGGCGGATCACCTGCGGCCCGTCGTCCGACGGTGCCGGAAAGAGCCTGAAGGCTTGCTGTGCGAGTCGTTCGAGGTCCATGCCGGCTCCCAGGAAGACGGTAGCAAGGGCCGTAGGCGGACGCTCGATTCTCTACTCCTAGAGAGGATTGGGCACAACACGCAGAGGCTTGGGCAGGCGCGTCCAGGGCCCGCGCCGTACGTTACGTGCACACCCCAGCCGGAGACGCACCATGACCGAACGTCACACCCGCATCCTCAGCCCAGGCGTCGAGATGCCCCTGCTCGGCTTCGGGACCTACCTCATCCCCGACGCGGAGGCGACCAGCGCGGTCCGCGAAGCCCTTCGCGCCGGCTACCGGCACATCGACACCGCGGAGGTCTACCAGAACGAGCGCGGCGTCGGCGAGGCGCTGCGGCAGGCCATCGCGGCCGGCGAGGTGACCCGGCGCGAGCTGTTCATCACCACCAAGCTGTGGCCGGGCAACGCGGCGTGGGGCCAGACGCCGAAGACGACCGCCACCACCATCGCCTCGCTCCACGAGAGCCTCGCGCGGCTGCAGCTCGACTTCGTCGACCTCTACCTCATCCACGCGCCCTTCGACCGCGAGCAGCGGCTTGCCCAATGGCGTGGCCTGATCGAGCTCAAGGCACAGGGAAAGGCACGCGCCATCGGGGTGAGCAACTTCAATGTCTCTCACATCGAGGAGCTCGAAGCCGCTGGCCTACCGATGCCCGAAGCCAACCAGATCGAGCTCCACCCGTGGTCGCAGAAGCCCGCGCTGGTGCGGGAACTCACCCGGCGCGGCATCACCGCCATCGCCTACAGCAGCCTGGTGCCGCTCTCGACGTGGCGGGTGGCCCCCGGGCACAACAGCGCGAAGACCGAACAGATGCGGGCTGAAGGCCAGCGCGCCGACTCCCCGTTCAAGGCAATGGCCGCCCGGTACGGGGTGAGCGAGGCGCAGGTGCTGCTGCGCTGGGGCATCCAGAAGGGGTACCCGGTGCTGCCCAAGAGCACCCAACCCCAGCGCATGCGGCAGAACGCCGACCTGTTCTCCTTCACGCTCGACGCCGCCGACATGGCCACCATCGAGACGATGGACCGCGGTGACGGCGTGGCGTGGAACGCTGGCGACCCGACGCGCGCGGCCTGAGCGGAGGACAGGAAGGCCTGCGGTCCCGGCCCCTACCCGTCCACGGGCCGGGTGAGGCCCAGCGCGTCCGCGTAGCTGTGCAGTCCGCGGATGTGATTGCCGCCGTCCACGGCGATGGTGTCTCCGGTAATCCAGGACGCGAGGTCGCTGCAGAGGAACGACACCACCTTCGCCACGTCATCGGGCTCGCCCCACGACTTCCCGAGCGGCGTGTGGGCGAGGAAGCCCTGCGCCATGGCTCCCTTCCCCAGGCCGGCCACCTCGGCCAGGGGCGTGCGGATGGCGCCCGGGGCCACGACATTCACCCGGATGCCATAACGCCCCAGCTCCGAAGCCACGGCCTTCGAGAAGTTCGCGAGCCCCGCCTTGGAGGCGCAGTAGTGGGACAGCCCGTCCGTCACCGCCGTCTGGTTCAGCGAGGAGATGTTGACGATGGAGCCCGGCTGCTTCGCGGCGACGAGCGCCTTCGCGAGCGCCTGGGTGAACAGGAAGGGCCCCTTGAGGTTGATGGACATGACCTGGTCGAATTCCGCCTCGGGCAAGTCGAGCAGCGTGCGGACGGTGGCCGTTCCGGCGTTGTTCACCAGGATGCCCGGGAGGCCAAACTCGCGCGTGGCGACTTCGAGCGCTCGCGCCACGTCCTCCGCGCGAACCACGTCTCCCGCGAAGGGCACGGCCCGGGTGCGGCCCTCCGCCACCCGGTTCAGCTCCGCGGCGGCCGCCTCCAGCTTCTCCGGCGTCCGCCCGAACAGCAGGACGTTGGTGCCGTCCCGCATGAGGCGCGCGGCGATTCCCAGCCCGATGCCCTGTCCTGCTCCCGTCACGATGGCACTGCTCGACATCAGCTGCATGGTGTGGCTCCTGGGTGAGGTTCCGGCGATGGCCATGACTCTATGCCGACCCCGCGTCGCCGCTCGGGCCTTGCTGCCGATGCGCTTCAGCCCCTGCACTTCGCTCAGGTCCTGTTTCGAAGCCCGCTCCCCACCCAAGGCAGCGCGAGTTCGGTCAGCCACGAAGCGCCATCCTTCGTGGCCACGCGCAGGTACGTCTCGCGCAGGGGAATGGACGGGGTGCGCTCCTTCGCATGGAGGTGGGCGAAGAGGCGGGCCCAGGAAGGGCCCACCGACTCGGGAGGGCCGGAGTGGACGATCACGGCCGTCTGCACCTCGGGCAATTCCTCGACATGGACGCCCTCCGGAGTGGCCCCGGGTGCCAGGGGGACACACCAGGAGAGGTCCGCGTCGTCCTCGCGGTACTCCGCCTCGTGCAGGAGGCAGAAGGGCGCACCGGCCACGTGGGGGCCGCACGTGGCCAGCAGTCGAGGGAAGACCTCCGACGCGTCTGAGTACCGCCCCCGTGCGCGATGCACGGCGACGCGGACCGGCGGGAGCCAGTGCTCGAGGAGCGGCGGTGGTGCGCGCAGGTACTCCTCCGCCTGGGCCTGGTGCCGCAGCAGCGTGTCCAAAGCCAGCACGGAGCGTTGCGCGCTGGCGGCTTCCTCGGCGAGTCGGGCCCGAACGCGCGCCAGTTGCTCCGCGAGCGAGGCACCCTGGCTCAGCTCCGCGAGCACTCCGCGAATCTCTTCCAGCGACAGCCGCAGGTCGCGCAGCGCGCGCAGGGTGTGGGCCAGGGGGATGTCGCGCTCGGTGTAGTACCGGTAGCCGGAGGAGGGGTCCACGCGCGAGGGTTCGAGCAGTCCCTTCTCCTGGTAGAGGCGCAGCGCCTTCACGCTCAAGCCGGTGATGCGCGACATCTCGCCAATGGCATACATCCGTCCCATCACCGCTCCATCTCCGCGAGGAATGCGCGCACCGTGGCCGCGAAGGCCTCGGGCTGCTCCTCGAAGGGGAAGTGCCCGCTGCCCGTCAACTCCACCAGCCGCGCGTGGGGCAAGGCTTCTACCACGCGGACGGTGGCGGAGCGCGGCTGCAGGTCCTCGGCCCCGTGAATGACGAGCGTGGGCGCGCGCACCCGGCGCAGCCAGTCGCTCCAGTCGTGATGGCGTCCCAGGCTCAGGTAGAGCCCCAGGGTGAGGAAGCCTCCGGCGGCACCGGAGCCAGGCAGCCGCGCCTGGGGACGCTCCCTCCGCAGGGCCTGGACGTACAGCGGTCCGAAGCCAGCGAAGTGCTCGGCGAGGTGCGCCTCGTCGTCCTTCAGGCGCGCGGGGAAGTCGAAGGAGTGCTTCATCCATGCCGCCAGCGCGCGCTGGCCTTCCGCGTCCAGCCTGGCCCGCACCTGGGTGAAGAGGTCGCCTTCTTCGTCAACGGGCATCGTCACCAGCGGAGCGGGTGCCACCAGCACGAGGGCCTCCACCCGCTCCGGCCACTCCGCGGCGTACAGTGCGGCCACCAGGGCTCCGAAAGAGTGTCCCACCAACGTGAGGCGCTCCTTCCCGAGCAGCCGCCGGATGCGCTCGAGGTCCGCGAGCTGCGCGGCGAGTCCCAGTCGGGCCTCCACCGCCTGCATGGCCTGCCACGTGCCGCCGGGTGGAGCATGGGTGAAGGGACGCGAAGAGGCACCGCAGCCTCGCTGATCATAGAAGTGCCAGCGCAGGGTGTCGCCCGTGATGACCGCCGCGCGCCAGGGCTCCGCCGGGGGCAGACCGGGGCCACCGTGCACGACGACGACGTCACGCCCCTCGCCCACGACCCTGTGGTGGAGTTGCACGTCCGGCGCCACCTGCCAGGACGGGGCATCCGCCCGTTGTCCCGGGGGGACCTCCAGCGTTTCGCCCCGCGCGGCCAGCGCCTGCTCCACGGTGCCCGGATGGAAGAGCGCTCGCCCCATCCACCACCAGGTGCCCGCCGCCGCGCCCACCAGCAGGACGAGTGCTCCAAGGGCTACCGCCATGACCTTCCTCCGAAACGTGTGTCTGGGTGACATGCGCGGAGGGTGGCGGTCTCCCCCTGGGGGAGAGTCAAGCGAAGGCCCACGATGGCATCGCCACCGGGCTTGCTGGCCGGGAGCCTCGCCATGAACATCCTTCGTTGCCTGCTACGGTCGGCGGCGTCTTCTCGGAGGTTGCCCGCCGGTGCTTCTGGTTTCCCGTCCGTTGCTTCTGCTGTCCTTTCTCCTGCTGGGCACGGACGTCATCGCCCAGGAGGCTCCACGAGGGCGTGAGTTGACGCAGCGGCGGGTGACGCTCTCCCGATCCGTGGCCGACACGCCGGTGGAACTGCACGTCGCTCCGGGGTTCCTCACCGCGTTGGAGTTCGACGCTCCGGTGGACCGCGATGCCGTGACGTCTGGAAACACGGGCCTTCAGTTCGCTCTGTTCGAGGTCAATTCCCGAAGCATCGTGCTCAGGCCCACGGGGGAGTTCACTCCTGGGGAGCGCGTCCTGCTGACCGTGCCCTTCGCGGACGGCATGTCCCCGGCACGCGCCGTGTTCGCCCTCGTCTGGAACGCATCACAGGTGGATGTGCAAGTCCAGGTATTGCGGCTGCCACGCACGGCCGAGGCGGTACAGGCCGAACTGGACGAGGTGCGCGCCGCGTGCGCGGGCAAGGATGCTGAATTGGAAGTCCTCCGAACCCGAAACGCGGCCACGGGGCCCTCGGGCATGATCCTGACCGGGACGATGGACGTTGACGGCGTCCAAGCGAAAGACCTCCTGGACAAGTCGTTGAATCCCACTGACGGGCTGAAGGTAGAGCGTGTCACCGCCTTCCGAGGCACAGGGTGGGTCGCGCTCTCGCTTGCAGTCACGAATGAAGGGACGGCGCCCTGGACGCCCACGGAGGCCCGGCTGTTTTCGGTGGGGGGTGGACGTTCCCGTGCCGCGACGGTGGCGCTGCGAGAGCCTCACATCGCTCCCGGCGAGAAGGCGCGGGTCGTGGTGGAAACCCGCGGCGAGGATTGGCCCGAAGACGCCGCCCTCCGGGTGGAGCTGCGCGACAGCACGGGAGCGCGGCGCCTTCTCATCCCTTCCCTGGTGTTCTAGAAGCGCGGGCCATGCTGCTTTTCATTCCCGCCAGCTTGAAGCCCGGGCAGATGGTGGACGGCTGGCGCGTGGTGAAGCCCCTGGGCTCGGGCTCCTTCGGCGCCGTCTACCTCGTGGAGAAGGAGGGCCAGCGTTTCGCGCTGAAGATGGCCATGCACCGCGCCAGCAGTGGAGACGCGGAGCAGTCGGACGCGCGCCTGATGCGGGAGCTGGTCTGCCTGGCCCAGGTGAGCGGCCATCCCAACATCGTGCGCACGTACGCCCACGGCCGCTGGAACGACGCGACACGGGGCTGGCTCTACGTCGTCGAGGACTACGTGGAGGGCTACACGCTGGGCGAGTGGCTGGAGAAGACGCACCCCACGGCGCACGAGGTGACGGTCCTCTTCGTCAAGCTCGCTTCCGCCCTGGCCCACGTGCACGCACGGAGCGTGTTCCACCGGGACTTGAAGTTGAGCAACATCCTGGTGCGTGCCTCCGACGGCGAGCCCTTCCTGCTGGACTTCGGGGTGGGCAGCTACGCGCGGGCGCCCGAATTGACGGAGGGCCCCCTGCCGCCCGGCACCCGGCGCTACCGCTCCCCCGAGGCCACGAAGTTCCTGCGCGAGCATGGCGAGGAGTCCGAAGCGCGCTATGAGTTCAAGGCCACGGATGACGTCTACGCGCTGGGCATCTGCCTCTACGATTTGCTGACGATTGCGCGCCCCTGGAGTGAGTCTCCGGCCATGTTCCTGGGTGGGCGGCTGGAGTTGCCCGCGCCGCATTCGCTCAACCCTCGGGTGCCCGCGGCGCTGGGGGCGGCCGTCCTCCATTTCGTTGCCCGCGCCCCGGAGAAGCGGGCGCCCACGGCGGAGGTGATGCGGCGCGAGCTGGCGGCGCTGCTGCCCGAGGTGGGAATCGCCTGGCGGGAGCCCTTCCACGTTCCCAGGCCCCCTGTTCAACTCGCCCCCGAGGCGCCTCCAGTACTGTCACAAGAGGTGCCCGCCCCGGCTGCCCGGCGTGGACTGGCGACCGCGCGAGGGGCCTTCGTGGTGGGGCTCGCCGTGCTCCTGGGCGGCCTCGTGCTCTGGCGCTTTGTGACACCCTCGGAGGCTCCGCCTGCTGCACGGCAAGCGCCGGTAACGTCCTCCTCCTCGCGACAGGTGGACCCAGCGCTGAAGCAACCTCTTCCCCCTCCAACGCCCGCCACGACGTCCCCTGAAGTAGCCTCTCCCGTGTCCGCACCCGAGCCGAAGGAAAGTCCTCCCGTGAAGCGCGCTCCCTCGCCCCTCTCGCCGCCGCCCGCCTCCTCCACCCGGAAGCCAAAGCCCCTGGCCGTCTCCCAGGGGACGGCCAGGGGCTTTGGCTTCCGGGTGGAGGAGGCGGGCGGCGGCGAGAGGGGCGAGGGAGCGCGCTTCACGGG
>NZ_RAWG01000640.1 GCF_003611735.1 Corallococcus sicarius
TCCCGCACCGCGTCCTCCAGGCGCTTGAGCACCACCGCGCCCACGCCGTTGCCCGCGAGCGTGCCCTGCGCCTTCTCGTCGAACGCGCGGCAGTGGCCGTCCGGAGAGAAGATCATCCCCTCCTGGTACACGTAGCCCGTGCGCTGCGGGACGGACAGGCGCGTCGCGCCCGCGAGGGCGATATCGGACTGACCCACCTGGAGGCTCTGGCAGGCCAGGTGCACCGCGACGAGGCCGGTGGAGCACGCGGTGTAGAGCAGCGTGCTCTCACCCGTCAGGCCCAGCTTGAATGATGTCTTCGTCGCCAGGCTCTCGTGCGTGGCGGTGCCGTGAAGCTCCATGTACGAGGCCGCGTCCAGCGGCATCGCCTGCCGCACGGCGTCCGTGTAGCCGGAGCTGGTGGCGCCCGCGTAGAGCGAGATGGCGCCCGGGAAGCGGTCCGGATCCACGCCCGCGTCCTCCAGCGCCGCCCAGGCCGTCTGGAGGAACAGCCGCTGCTGCGGGTCCGTGAACTGGGCCTCGCGCAGGGGCATGTCGAAGAAGGCATGGTCGAACTTCTCCACGCCTTCGATGACGCCGCCCGCCGCGACGAAGGCCGGGTGGTGCCACAGCTCCAGCCCCTCCGGCAGCCCGGGCAGGTGCTCCAGCTCTTCCGGCGTGAAGCGGCGGATGGACTCCACGCCACCGCGCAGGTTCTGCCAGAACTCCTGCACGGACATGGCGCCCGGGAAGCGCCCGGCGAGCCCGATGATGGCGATGGCGCCGGAGTCGCCCGTCTTCGCCACCTCGCGCGGACGCGGCGCGGGGGTGGGGGCCACGGGGCCTCCCGACTCGCGCTCCATGCGCCGGGCCAGCTCGTTCACGGTGGGGTGCTCGAAGAGCCACACCACGGGCACGTCGCGCTGGAGCTCTTCGCGCAGGCGCGCGGCGATGCGCACCACGGACAGCGACGTGCCGCCCAGGTCGTCGAAGAGGTGGTCGTGCACGCCCACGCGGTCGGCGCCCAGCTCGCGGGCGAAGACGGCCGCCATCCGCTGCTCCGTCGCGTCGGTGGGCTCCACGAAGCGGCCCTGACGGCCGGTGGATTGGGCATCCGGCGCGGGCAGCGCCTTCCTGTCCACCTTGTTGCTGGGATTCAGGGGCAGGGTGGCCAGCGTCACGAAGACCGAGGGCACCATGTACTCCGGCAGCCGCTGCCGAAGGCCCGCGCGCAGGGCCGTGCCGTCCAGCACCTGGCCCTCGCGAGGCGACACATAGGCCAC
>NZ_RAWG01000641.1 GCF_003611735.1 Corallococcus sicarius
GGAGCACGTCGCCACCGGCCAGGAGTTGCCGCACGGTGGCGAGCGCTTCTGCCTGGTGAAGGGCCATCTGCTCGAAGAGGGCGGCCGTCAGCCACAGCGACGTCACGCGGTGGTGACGCAGCTGCGCCGCCAACTCCTCCAGGGTGAGGGCATGGGGCGGCGCGAGAACGAGCTTCGCGCCGTGCAGCAGCGCGCCCCAGATTTCGAGCGTGGACGCGTCGAAGGCAACGGGAGCGAACTGGAGCCACACTTCGTCGGGCCCGAAGCGCATGAAGGTATTGCCAAGCACCAGCCGGGTGATGCCCCTATGGGGCACGCAGACGCCCTTGGGGCGGCCCGTGCTGCCCGAGGTGAACATGACGTAGGCGAGGGACTCGCCGTCCACATGCACGTCCGGCGCGTGCGTGGGGAATGAGCCGAGGACGTCTTGCTGCGCGTCCAGCCAGACACGGGTGCCGGTGGTGGGCAGCAGTGAGGCGAAGGGCTGGTGCGTGAGGACCACCTCGACGTCGGCATCCTCCAGGAGCATGGCGATGCGCTCCACGGGGGCATTGCGGTCCACCGGGACGAATGCGGCACCGGCCTTGAGGATGGCGAGGAGTGCGACCACCAACTCGAAGGAGCGCTCGACGGCGAGGCCGACGCGCGCACCGGGCGTGATGCCGAGCGCGCGCAGGTGATGGGCCAGTTGATTGGCGCGAGCGTCGAGCTGGCCGTACGTCATGGTCACGTCACCCAGGACGAGGGCCACGGCGTCGGGAGTCTGCTGGGCCTGACGCGCGAAGTGGACATGGACGGGAACGTCGGTAGGGCTCTCCACCGCGGTGTCATTCCAGCCGACGAGGAGGCGCTGGCGCTCCTCGGTCCCCAGCAGGGGCAGCTCCGCTACCGGCTGCTCGGGTGTCGCAGCCACGGCTTCGAGCAACATGCGCAGGTGGGCGGCCATCCGCTCCACGGTGCTTCGATGGAAGAGCGCGGTGCTGTACTCCAGCACGCCCTGCAATCCTTCCGGCGTCTCCGAGAAGAAGGCGCTCAGGTCGAACTTCGAGGTCGTGTGTTCGGAGGTCAGGCCCTGGAGGCGCAAGCCCGGCAGACGCACGTCCTCAGTGGGCACGTTCTGGAGCGTCAGCAACGTCTGGAAGAGCGGTGTGTGGCTGAGACTGCGCGTGGGCTGCAGCACCTCCACGAGCTTCTCGAACGGTACGTCCTGGTGCTCATACGCTTCGAGCACCGTGCCGCGCACCTGGC
>NZ_RAWG01000642.1 GCF_003611735.1 Corallococcus sicarius
CCGCCCGAGGACCCGCCTCCGTCGCCGCATGACGCCCGCGCGTTCACCGCCCGTTACCCCACGTCCGCCGCCTGCGAGGGCGCGGCCCGCCGCCTCCAGGCGTCCTCGCGCGACGACGCGTGGCTGGCGCTGAAGGTGTGCGCGGACGCGCCCGGTTTCACGCAGCTGGACGTGGTGCTGGGTCGCGCGTGGGCGGAGGACCTGCGCGTGCGTCCGGACGCGGCCTCGCTCATCGCCCGCGTGGTGGCCCAGCGCGGCGGCAGCGTGGACGGGGAGCTGCGCCTGCTGCACTCGCGCAAGGTGCCCATCTTCTCGCTCGCGTCCGCCATCGCCCAGCCGGACACCTACCGGGGGCGCTACGTGCTGCTGCGCGCGCAGGTGGCGGATCAACGGCTGGACGGCGAGCGCCCCACGCTGTGGCTGGTGGAGCAGGGGCTCCAGTCCGTCGGTTCCCACCGCGAGGTGGGGGGCGCTGGCGGCACGCGCGAGAGCACCGGCCCGTCCGCCACCGGGAGGGCCTACGACAACATCTCCGAGGAGACCGGCCGCGAGGCCCTGGGCCGGCTGTCCGCGCCGGATCCGTTCCTGGAGAGCCGCCGCGACTACGTCATCCTCGCGCGCTTCGACGGCCTGCGCGTCACGTCCGGGATGACCACCGACGACGAGGACGAGGGCCCGAAGATCCCGGTGCTCACCATCGTGAGCTACCACCTGCCGCAGGCGCTCGCCGTCTACTGATGCCGGGCGTCGCTCAGCGCTTCGCCGGCGCCGCCGCCGTCGCCGTGAGATCCCTCGACGGCGTGCCGGAGTAGATCTCCACGTCGGTGGCCACCCAGGTGCCCAGCCGCTCGCCGTAGGTGGTGTGCACCTGCACGCCCTTGCGCAGCTGGGCCCGGGCCACGCGCTTGCCGTCGCGGAGGATGCGCGTCGTGGGCGCCACCACGAAGGGCCGCTCCACGCCGTCGTCGTCCCGCACCGTGAAGCCCTGGCCCTCCGCCGTCGTCACCGTGCCGTAGAAGTCCGGCGTCTCCAGGGCCACGGCCTCTCCCGCGCTCCCGCCGCCGCCGGAGCCCTCCGGCAGCTCCTCCATGCGGGATGGCTGCAACAGCGCGAACGCCGGGGTGGCTGGCTCCTCGGCCGTCCCGTCGCGGGACTGGCACGCGCTGGCGACCAGCCCCAACCCCCCCAGCAACAGCAGCCTCCCCATTCC
>NZ_RAWG01000643.1 GCF_003611735.1 Corallococcus sicarius
ACGGGGGGGGTGCTTCCTGCTCGCCCCTCGGTGGAGCGTGGCGGTGTCCGGACGACAGGAGGTGGACACGAGCCTTGCGGTGCGGCGATGGCTGCACTAGCCATCCGGAAACAGAGGGCGACGGCGCCGACCGCTCGGGTCCTCTGATGAGGAATCCATGGCCCAGCGCCGTCCGACCCGCAGTCCTGCTTCCCCTGGTAGCTCCACGTCCCGCGCGCCGGGCAAGGCCGCTGCGAAGCCTGCAGTCCGGGCCACCGGCGGCAAAGCCTCCCCGGCGGTGAAGAAGGCTTCTTCCGCCAGCAAGGTCGCTCCCGCGCGTGGGGCACCGACGGTCGCGAAGTCGAAGCAGGCCGCGAAGGCGCCTGCCGCGAAGTCGAAGCAGGTGGCTCCTGCCGTCAGGTCGAAGGTGGCGGTCCCTGCCGCGAATTCGAAGCCGGCACCGGCCGCGAAGGCGCCTGCTACGAAGTCGAAGCCGGCACCGGCCGCGAAGGCGGCTGCTACGAAGTCGAAGCCGGCCCCCGCTGCGAAGACGCCTGTCTCGAAGGCAGCCGCCGCGAAGACTTCTGCCGTGAAGGCACCACCGGCGAAGTCGCAGCTGGCATCAGCCGCGAAGACACCCGCGACGACGACGAGCCCGGATGCAGCTCCTTCGGAGCACGAAGCGAAGACGCCGCCACGGGCTGCCGCTTCGAAGCGCTCCACGAAGAAGGCCTCGGCGGAGACGGGCGCGACCTCCGAGAGCACCACCGGAACGACCACGGCTGCTCCCGCGAGTACCGCCGAGGCCCGCACGTCCGACTCAACTCCCGCGAGCCCCACCGTCGCAGCTCCGGCCGACGTGACTCCCGCGAGCACCGGGGACACCGCCACGTCCACACCGTCCCCCGCACACACCGGGGACGCGGCCTCGTCCGAAGCATCGCCCTCGAACAACGCAGCCGCGACCGAAGCCACTGCCGCTCCGTCGGAAGACACCCCGGCCCGTGGCTCGAAGCGAAAGGCAGCCCGCGGAGGCGCAGCACCCGCGCCGGAAGAAGCCCAGGCTCCCCAGCCCGTCGCTCCAGAACCCGAAGCCCCCGGCAAGTCGAAGCGCGCAGGCAAGGGCGCGGCACACCCCGTTGCCGCCGAAGCGCACAACGCGGATGCTCCCGCCGCCTCCGAACCGTCGAAGCCCGCCC
>NZ_RAWG01000644.1 GCF_003611735.1 Corallococcus sicarius
CTCGCCTAGTCGTCGGCAGCGTCAGATGTGCATAAGAGACAGGGGCGGCCGTCACCACCGCTTCGGAGGCCGGCCTGGGCGGGCCTCCGCCCAGCTGCGCGGCGGCTTCGTCCAGCAACTGGCCCAGGTGTTCGCGGGTGAGCCCGCGAAAGGCCCGCACCGTCGCCGTCAGCGGCTCCTCCCGAGCAATGTGGCGGAGGAGGTCGACGAGCGAAGGAGGAGGCATGGGTGAGGCGACCTTCGGGCTGCCCGTCGCTACTTCTCGACGGAGTCCTGCAGCGCTTCGATGGCGAAGATGATGCGGTTGCACGAGGGGCACACGTCGGTGCCCAGCGAGGTGCGCAGCATGTTGTACATCTGCGGGGGCAGGTTCATGTTGCAGCCCTGGCAGGTGCCGGCCACCACGCCCACCATCGCGGGCAGCTTCTTCTTGCGGATGACCTCGTAGCGGCGCAGCAGGTTGCCGTCCACCTTCGAGGCCACGACGTCGCGGCGGCCCTCCAGGTCCTTCACCTGGGAATCGGACTCGCCCAGCTTCCCGCGCAGCTCCGTCATGCGGCCCGACAGGCCCTGCAGCTTGGTGGCGTACTCCGCCTCCTTGCCCTTGATGGCCTCGCGCGCCATCCCCAGCTCCTTGACCTTCTCCGTCAGGGCCTCGGACTGGGTGAGGATGCCCTTCTTCGCGATGTCGATTTCGCGAGCGAGCGCCGAGTACTCACGGGTGGAGCGCTGGTCGGACAGGCGCGCTTCCCACTTCTTCACCTTGTCCTTCTCGTCCGTGATGTTCTGTTCGAGCAGGGCCTTCTGCTTCTCCAGGTCGGCCACGCGTGTGCGCTCGGCTTCGATGCCATTGCGCGCGACCCCCAGCTCCCGCTCCAGCTCGGAAATCTGGCGGGGATGCACGTCCGCCGCCTTCCGGAGCGAGGCGACCTCGAGGTCCACCTTCTGCAGCTCCGCCAGGGCCTTCAGTTTCTCCCGCAAATTTGCTGCCTCCCAACACGGCCGCACCGACGCGCGGCGCGACTCTTGTACCAACAAGGGTGCTGGTGTTCCAACGCCCAAATGGGCGACCGTCCATCCCTGCGCTTCCGGCCTGCCCCTCCAGCGTTTGAATCCGCTTCACGCACCCGTTAGACGGGGCACGTGTTCCCACCGCCCCCAAGACGCCTCCTGGCC
>NZ_RAWG01000645.1 GCF_003611735.1 Corallococcus sicarius
CGCCAGCGACACCTGCACGCTGAACAACGCGGGCAGCGCCACGCGCGTGTCCGCGAGGCTCGCCGTGACGTCCGCGCCCTCCGCCGGCCGCAGCAGCGCCGACACGCGCTCCCGCAGCGGCGCGTCCTGCAGCGCGAGGCACGCCTCCAGGTGCGCGCGGAACCGCGGCGAGGCCTCCGCCAGCTCGCGCCCCATGCCCACCTGCTGCGCTCCCTGGCCGGAGAAAACGAATGCCACGCGGGGCGCGCGACTCGTTCCCTTCGCCACGGGCGCCGGTTTCTGGAGCTGCTTCGCCAGGTCCGCCGCGTCCTTCACCACCAGCGCGCGGCGGAACTCAAACACTTTGCGGCCCACCGCGTGCGTGAACGCCAGGTCCGCCAGGGACAACTCCGCCCCACCGGCCTGCGCGTGCGCGTCGAGCTGGCGGGACGCCGCCTCCAGCGACTCGGGCGTGCGCGCGGACAGCAGGACGAGCTGGTGGGAACGGGTGGTGGAACCACTCTGCCGCATGGGAGCTTCCTCGAGGATGGCGTGGGCATTGGTGCCACCAATGCCGAACGAGCTGACCGCGGCGAAGCGGGGCGTCTCACCCCGGGGCCACGAGCGCAGATGGGTGTTGACGAAGAACGGGCCCGCCGCGAAGTCGATTTGCGGGTTGGGCCGCTCGAAGTGGAGGCTGGGCGCAATCTCGCCGTGGTGCAGCGACAGCGCCGCTTTGATAAGCCCCGCGAGGCCCGCCACCGTGTCCAGGTGGCCGATGTTCGTCTTCAGCGACGCCAGCGCGATGGTGCCCTGGTGCGCTGGCCCCAAGCCGTACGCGCGCGTCAGGGCCGCCACTTCAATCGGGTCCCCCAGCGGCGTCGCGGTGCCGTGGGTCTCCACGTAGCCGATGGCCTCCGGTGACACGCCGGCCTTCGTCAGCGCCTGCGTCACCACGGCCGCCTGTCCCTGGACGCTGGGCGCGGTGAAGCCGGACTTGTGCCGGCCATCGTTGTTGATGGCCGAGCCCCGGATGACGGCATAGATGGCGTCGCCGTCCCGCACCGCGTCCTCCAGGCGCTTGAGCACCACCGCGCCCACGCCGTTGCCCGCGAGCGTGCCCTGCGCCTTCTCGTCGAACGCGCGGCAGTGGCCGTCCGGAGAGAAGATCATCCCCTCCTGGT
>NZ_RAWG01000646.1 GCF_003611735.1 Corallococcus sicarius
CCCTCCTGCTGCGCGAGGACTCGCCCGGTGACAAGCGCCTCGTCGCCTACTTCACCGCCTCCCAGGCCCCGCAGCCCGCGGAGCTGCGCGCCTTCCTCGAGCAGCGCCTCCCCTCCTTCATGGTCCCCGCCGCCTTCGTCCTCCTGGACGCGCTCCCGCTCACCGCCGCGGGCAAGGTCCACCGCGCGGCACTGCCCGCTCCGGAGCAGAAGGGGCTCACGGACAGCTACGTCGCGCCACGCACGCCCACGGAGGAGCTGCTGGCGAACCTCTGGGGCGACATGCTCGGCCACGAGCGCGTGGGCGTGCAGGACGACTTCTTCGAGCTGGGCGGGCACTCGCTGCTGGCCGCGCAGCTCATCACCCGGATCCGCGCCACCTTCGACCGGGAGCTGTCGCTCAACGACCTGTTCGACGCGCCCACCGTCGCCGCGCTGGCGGCGAAGCTCGCCTCGGCCCGGGAGGCACCGGACGCCGCGCGGCCTCCGGTGGAGCCGGGCGAGCCCGTGGAGCAGCTCCCGCTCTCCTTCTCCCAGCAGGCGTACTGGTCCCCGGAGCGGGGAGGCCCCGCGAGCCCGCTCAACTCCGTGCCCACGGCCTTCCGCGTGGAGGGCCCGCTCGACGAAGCGGCGCTCTCCCAGGCGCTGACGGAGCTGGTGCGCCGGCATGAGATTTTGCGCACCACGTTCCCTGTCGAGGACGGAGTCCCCGTCCAGCGCATCGCGGCTCCCGGCGGCTTCCCGCTGGAGCGGCTCGACCTGGAACACGTCCGCGAGGAAGCGCGCGAGGACGCGGCGCTGACACGGCTGCGCGAGGAGGCGTGGCGTCCCTTCGACCTGGAGCGGGGGCCGCTGATGCGCGCGCTCCTGCTGCGGCTGTCCGACGCGCGGCACCTGCTGTTGCTCAACCTGCACCACGCCCTCACGGACCTCGTCACGGGGCAGGTGCTGCTGTCGGAGCTGGCGGCGCTCTACGGCGCCTTCCTGGAAGGCCGGGAGTCGCCGCTGCCGGAGCCCACCTTGCAGTACCGCGACTTCACGCGCTGGCAGCACGCGGGGCTGCGCGCGGAGGCACTCGACAGCCTGCGCTCCTGGTGGAGACAGAAGCTGGACACGCCCCTGCCCCTTCCCGCACTGCCC
>NZ_RAWG01000647.1 GCF_003611735.1 Corallococcus sicarius
GGCGGGGTGGTGGGGCTGGGCTTCCTCTGCAAGACGGGGCTCGCGCTGACGCCGCTGGGCGTGGCCGCGACGCTGTGGGGCCTGAGCCGGCTGCGCTTCTGCCCGGGCCCCAGGCTCGGCACGGTGGTGGCCATGGTGGCCACGGCCGCGGTGGTGGCGGCGCCGTGGAGCGTCTACTCCGCGTGGAAATGGCCGGAGCTGCACGATCTGGAGTCGCGAGTCACACGCGCGCACCTCTTCGAGGATCCGACCGTGGACGTGGGGCCGTGGCGCCGCCCCGTGGACGCCCTCCTCAACGAGGTCAACCACACGAGCCTCCAGCCCCTGCCGAACGTGCTGCCCCTGCTCGCCTTCTGCTGGCTCCTGGTGCGCGCCGTGAGGAAGCGGGAGCTGGAGACGGTGGGGCTCGCGCTGTGGATCGGCGCGACGTGGCTCGTCCTCTCCCTGGGCACGGTGAAGGTCCCGGCCATTGCCTGGGGCGCGGTGCCCGCCGTCCTCGCGGCCCTGGCCATCGCGGGTTCGGACGCGTGGCGGCACCCCACCCTCGCGGCCCTGTTGCTGGCGGCGCTCGGCACGCCCTGGGCCCTCGAACACCTGCCCACCCTGGCCCGGGCGCGCGAGGCGCTCCCACCGTCCTTCGGACAGACGCGGACCCTGCCAGGGCTCGCCGAGGGCCTGGTCCTGGCATTCTTCGCGGCGGCGTTCACCGCGACGCTCTGGCGGCTGCTGCGCCGGCCCCTGTGGATGTCATGGGGGCTGGGATTCGTGGCGTCGGTCGTGCTCGCGTGGCATCTGGCCATCACCCTGCCGGTGGAGAAGGCGCGCCATCAGGCCGAGCACGTCGAAGAGCTGTATGTCAGCCATTCGCGCGAGGTGGGACTCGCGCTGGCCAAAGCCACGCCGAAGCGCAGCGTCATCTTCGCCGCGCTGGATGCGGATCCGCCGCTCAGCTTCGAGACCCTGAGCCTCATCTTCTGGAGCGGTCGGATGACCTACCGGCAGGCTCCGGACCTGGCCGTCGCGCACGAGCGCGGCTACCACCCCTATCTCGTCTCCCCCGTCGCGGAGCCCTACGCGCCCGTGCCTGGCGTGCCGCTCCAGGCCGCGCTGCGCGCCTATGACT
>NZ_RAWG01000648.1 GCF_003611735.1 Corallococcus sicarius
CTAACCCTCTTCAGGGAAGTCCGGTAAGGCGCAGGCCCGCGTGAAGGATGAAGGCGGCGAGAACGTCGTGGCGGTGGCCCAGGCGCACGAATGAAGCGCGTGCCTGGGCGCGCAGCTCGGCGACAGAGTCGGGCGTGGCATTGCGCAGCTCGGCCTTCACCACGCCGTTGCAGCCCTCCTCGGGATTGAGGTCTGGCGCATCGCCTGGCAGCCGCTCAAGGCGGAAGTCCTCGGGGTGGCGGGCGACGAAGTCGAGCGTCGCGGCACTGTGGTGCTGGTTGAGGCCGTCCCACACGATGGTGAGAGGACGGCCCACCTTCCTACGGAAGTAGCGCAGGGCCGCGATGATGTCCTGGCTGGTGAAGCTTCCCTCCCGGTGGCGCGAATACAGACGCGCTGGCCTGCGGCCGTGCGGGGCAAGGAGGGCGACGATGCTGGAGACTTCGCGCCGCTTGTCACGACGGCGCAAGGTGGGCGGATTCCCGACGGGCGCCCAGGTAGACGCTACGCGGGCCCGAAACGAACTACCTGTCTCGTCCACGAAGGCAATGGCCCGCCCGCTTCTTCGAGTCCCCTTTTGATGCGGGGCCAGTCGCGCTTCAGCCATGCCTCCACCAACGCATCGTCACGCTCCTTGGCTCGCGTGCGGGGCTGCTGCGGACTCAAACCCAGCCGATGAAGGCACTCGGCCAGGTAATGGGGTGGTAGCGCACTCCGAACGTGCGGTGGATGAGGTGCGCCACTCGCGTCAGCGTCCAGCGCTCGGTAGGGAAACCGCAGGTGCGCGCCCCTGCCCCTACCAGCTCCGCAACCTGCCGCCATTCCCCCGAACTCAACTTCGACGGCCGGCCCGTGCGCGGCCTCGCCTTCAACCCGCGTGTACTGCCGCCTGCCTCATGCAGTCGCCGCGCCCAACGACTGACGGAGGCCTCGCTGACACCCACACGGCGCGCCACCTCCGCCTGCGACAGGTGCCCCCGTCGCAGGAGTCGTCCGGCCGCAAGCCGCCGCTCCTCAAGCTGCTGCGCCGTCCAGTGCTTTGGCTGCCACGCCATGGACGCCACCCCTCCATGACGTAACCGGTAGCCCCTTACCCGACTTCCCTGAAGGGGGTTAG
>NZ_RAWG01000649.1 GCF_003611735.1 Corallococcus sicarius
CCCCCCACCCCCTGTCCGCGCTGGATGCGCCCCGGCTGCGCGCCAGCCGCGTGCGTCAGGTGCCCCAGCATCCCGTGGGCCTGCTGGAGGGCTGCGCGATGCCCGCCGTGGAGGCCGTGGCCGCGCTGCTCGGCCACGCCATCAACGTGGGCGCCCCCGCCTACAACCGGGGCGACGTGGAGGGCTGCTACCGGCTCTACGCGCACACCGCCGAACAGCTCATCGACGAGCGCGACGACTGCCCCGGCGTCCAGCGCGCGCTGCGCGACGGCCTCTTGCGGTGCGAGAGCCTGCGGGACGCGGAGGACCGCGCCTGGGCCCTGCGCGACACGTTCGACGGGCTGATGGACGTCATCGGCCGGTGGCGGCAGTCGCGCCCCTCGAGCCCCGTGTCCGCCCCGAAGCGCCCCCCGCCGAAGACGTACCTCAACTAGCGGCAGGGGGGCGCGCGGGCCGCGCGGATCAGGCCTCGTCCCAGCGGATCCGCAGCGCATAGGCGTGGGAGGCGCACTCCATCACGTCCACGCGCGGCAGCACCTTCGTGCGGCGCAGCACCTGCTCCACCACGCCCGCGACGAAGTCCGGCAGCGGATCCGCGTCCACCACCGTGGCCCGCCACTCGCGCGCGCGCACCGCCTCCAGCATCAGCTTCATGTCCTCGCGCCCCGCGCGCAGGTACGTGGGCAGGCGCGACAGGCACCGCTCCACGCCCAGCAGCGGCGCCGCCGTGGCGAAGATGCGCCCCACCAGCGTCTGCGAGAAACCCTCCACGTAGTGCCGTCCCAGCACCCGGTTGGCCTCCTCGCCCGGCAGGCCCGGACACGCGTGCCGCCGCGCCACCGCCAGCGCCGCGCGCCACACCTCCAGCGAGAGGTACTCGGGCGCTGTCTCAGGGTCGTACCCCACGTCCCGCAGCGCCTCGGCGAACCCGCCCGACGGCCGCAGCGCGTGCTCGAACAGCCCTTCGAAGTTGCGGCGCGGCACCAGCACCGGCGCCAGCGGGAGCCGCGGCACCGCCGTCCCTGCTTCAGTCCATGACTCCATGCACCAACCCCCCCAGGGTCCAGCCCCCGACCTGTCTCTTATACACCTCTCCGAGCCCACGAGACCGGAGCC
>NZ_RAWG01000064.1 GCF_003611735.1 Corallococcus sicarius
AGATGTGTATAAGGAGACAGGGGTGGGCGTGCCCCCGCCGAAGCAGGCGAAGAAGAACGCCACGAGCCCATGGAGCCGGGCATCGTCCTGGATGTCCGACGCCGCCACGTAGTGCGCGGGAGTCATCGCTCCGAACCCGGTCCAGTCCTGGCTCAGGAGCGCGCCCTGGTCGGAGCGCTGGCGCGCATCGTTCGCTGGGAAGCCGAGACCGTGCGAGGCGGTGAAGAGCACGGCCGGACGCACTTCCCGACCGTGGAGTGCGGTGAGCAGCCACTCCTTGGTCGCATCGTCCTCGATGGCTTCGTTGCTGGCATAGCGCAGCTTCGAGGCGATCGTCCTCGTCGGCTGGGGTGGCTGATCCGCGGGCGCTCCCCGGGCAAGGGGGATGACGAGCTGGTGGGCACTGAGTTCCGTGGAGCGATCTCCCAGGTGCTTGGGGCCCCACCAGCCCACCTGCCGGTGGTTGGGGACGGAGGAGCCCTTCTCGTAGGCCACGACGCTCTCCGCGTACCGCGCGTATTCCGCGGGCGTGTCGAAAGAGAGGCGGCCGACCGCGCGGGAGAGGGAGAGGGAGTGCTCGACGTCGAAGGGGATCTCGTCCGGACCGCCCACGAGCAGGAGGTAGTACGGCACCCGCGTGGGCTCCACATCACTCAGGGGCGCGCCATGGCGCGACAGGAACTTGTGGGCCGGCTCACCCGGTTGGTAGGTGAGGACGTGGAACTGCTCCGAAGGGATGAGGCTGCGCCGGTGGGCGATGAGCGGCTCCAAGCTCTTGCGGACCTCCTCGGAGGTCTGCGCGTGGAACACCACGGCCCAGCCGGCTTGGGCGGGGTCGTTCTTGTTCACGCCGAACGGCGTGTCGAACTTGGTGAGCAGCGGGTTGTCGAAGAGCCAGTTCTTCCATCGCTCGAGGTACGAGGCGTTCCCACGGGGCGCCGCCATCTTCGCCGCCGCCGGGAGCCCGACGGGCGGGACGAGGTACTGGCCGGTGACACCGTCGATACCGTTGAGGAACAGCGGGTCTTCAGAACTGGGCATGGTCCGCTCCACGGATCTTGATACCCCGCTTTACGCTTCAGGTCTTCCATCCTAGGCCACCCCGCCCACGCGGAAATGGCAGGAGCCCCCCGGGCTGTCGGGCCCCGAGCGCTTCCCTGCTCGGCCTGTCTTGCGCGCGGCGCGGGCTCCGACTCCGGGGCTGGATGTTTCACAGGACACAGCCCCCTCGCCCCGGAGGGCACCCCCACGTGAGCCCCTGGTGGCAATCCCTTACGTCCTTCTCTCGGGGATGCAAGGATTTGGACGGTTTCCTGGAACATACGTCCCTGTGTCTGGCATTGGGACGCGGGGCCGTGTTCGACTTTCCTCGTGGCGCGGTCCACGTCCCCCGACGTCCCCCGAAGGAAGAACACCCATGACGATGAATCCCGAGGTCCTGGAAGTGGTGGAGGCCTGGCTGTCCGGTGCCGAGGAGTCTCATGGGATGCGCAACCCCGCGGGGCCGCTGTTCGTGGGAGGCGCGCGCACGGAGCAGGCGCTCACCGAGGCCCACCTGATCGCGGACACCGGGTGCAGCGCGTGCACCGGCTGCGCTGACGCCCACTGCTGCTGAGTGAGTCATCCCCCTTCCGGTCCCCGCCCCCAGGGAGTCCCCGCATGGTCCACGAGGAAGCGTCGATGGCCGTCGAAGTCCCTCCTGACGGGTGGCTCTCGCGCCCCGTGAACGCCCTGCTGGCGCCCCACCTGGAGGCGATGTCGGCGCGGTTGTCCCGGACCGAAGGGCTCACCGCCGCCGAGCGCGACGTGGTGGACCACGCGGGCCGGGAACACCTGGGCTTCAGCGCGCAACGCAAGCTCAACCGGGTGTTGCTGCTGGAGCTGCACGCGGCGGTGATGGAGGAGCGGCTCGACGCCTTGGATTCCCAGAGCAGGTGGGCGCAGTTCATCGACCGGGCCTGCACCCCGGAGTTCCACGCGCACCTGCGACGGCGCTATCCGCCGCTGCTCGAACGGCTGGCCACCGTGGGCCGGCTCCAATCCCAGGCGGTGCTGCGGCTGGTGGACCGGTTCGTCACGGACCGGGAGGCCCTGGCCGCGCTGCCCGGACAGCCTCGCGGTGCCCTGAAGCGCCTTCGGCTGGGCGAAGGGGATACCCACCGGGGCGGCCAGACGGTGGCGCTGCTGGAATTGGAAGCGGGCTCGGTGCTGTACAAGCCCCGGTGCCTGCGCGTGGACCGCGCCCTGGACGGGATGCTGGAGCGGCTGCTCCTGCGCGATCCCCCGGGCACCCGGATCCGCGTGCCCGAGGTGCTGGTGCGCCCAGGCTACGGCTGGGCGGAGTTCGTGGAGCACCGCCCCTGCGAGGATGACGCCGGGCTCGCGCGCTTCTACCGCAACCTGGGGCACTGGCTGGCCGTGATGCGGCTGCTGGGCGGCACGGACCTGCACTCGGAGAACCTCATCGCGCACGGACCGGTCCCCGTGGTGGTGGACGTGGAGAGCCTCTTCATGCCGGATCCCCCCGTGCCCCCGTCGGGTCGCGGGCTGGCGGTGGACCTCGCCGCGAAGGCCATCCGGGGCACCGTGCTGCGCACCGGCCTGCTCCCCGTGCGCAGCGCGGGCCCGGGGCTGGGCGGCCTGGACATCTCCGCCGCGGGCTCGCTGCCCGGGCAACAGCCGCGCATGTCCGTGCCCACCCTCGTCGGCGGTGGCACCGACGGGGCGCACCTGGAGATGACGCTCCTGGAGCGCCCCCGGTTGAAGAACCACCCCAGCCCGGAGCCGGTGCTCGCGCGCTACTGGGGGCAGGTCGTCGAGGGCTTCCACGAGCTCACCGCGCGGCTCCAGTCGCTGGATGCGCAAGGCGAGCTGCGCCCGCTGCTGGAGCCGTTCGCGGGCGCGGTCGTCCGCCGCATCCTGAGGCCCACGCAGACCTACGCGGAGCTGCAGCGCATGCTCTGGCACCCGGCCTCGCTGCACGACGCGCGCGCGGCGAACACGCGGGCGCGGGACGTGATGCGCCGCAACGCGGAGGTGGCTCCGGGGGCTCCGTCCTCGCTGCCCATCATCGACGAGGAGATCGCCGACCTGTGCTCCGGGGACACGCCCGTGTTCACCGTGCCCGTGTCCCGGTCCCTGCTCGACGCGACGGTGGCGGCGTGGCGCTCCGTGGACGTGGCGCTGGAGGAGCTGACCATCCAGGGCGCGCTGGTCAGCGCGTACCTCAACGAGCAGGCCCTGCCTCCGCGCGTCGCGGCCCCGTCCACGCCGTCACGGCGGGAGCGGCTGGACTCGCGGCGCCGCTCGCAGCTGGCCGGGCTGGTGCGCCGCGTGTGCGACGCGGCCGTGCGGGGGCCCGACGGGACGGTGACGTGGATCAGCCCCGTGCTCGCCGAGTTCGGCTGGGCGGTGCGGCCGCTCTCCGCCGACCTCTACAGCGGGCAGGGCGGGGTCGCGGTGTGTCTGGCCCAGTACCAGCACGAGGTGCGCCACGGGCGGGCGGATCCGGTGGAGTCGGTGGCGGAGACCCTGTCGGGAGCGCTCGCGGTGCTGCGGGCCACGGAGGACCGGGTGCCCGTGAAGCAGCCCGGGGGCTACTCCGGGCTCGCGTCCCAGGTGTGGATCTGGTCCACGCTGCACGACCTGGACGCGGTCCCCGGAGCCCTGGCCCGGGCCCGCGAGCGCGCGGCGGCGCTCACCCCGGCGCTGCTCGACGATGACAGGCTGCTGGAGGTGCTGGGCGGCGCGGCGGGCGTCATCGTCCCGCTGCTCAACCTCGTGGATCAGACGGGCGAGGCGAAGTGGCTGGACGTCGCGGCGCACGCGGGCCGGCGCCTGGAGGACACCGCGCGGAGCGTGTCGGGGGATGCCCGCTGGTCCACGTCCATGTTCCCCGAACCCATGGGCGGCTTCGCCCACGGCACGGCGGGCATCGGCTGGGCGCTGGCGCGGCTGGGGCTGAGCGCGGCGGGCACTCCCGCGGACCGGCGGCGGTGGCGGGGGCTGGCCGAGCGCGCCTTCGACTTCGTGGAGGGCCTGTACCGTCCGGAGTCCGGGCACTGGCTGGACGCGCGGCGCCCCGACGCGACGGATCAACTGACGACGTGGTGCCACGGGAGCACGGGCATCGGGCTCGCGGCGGCGGACCTCTTCGCGCGCACCGGCACCCCCCGCTACCTGGACCTCTTCCAGCGGGCCCGGACTGCCGGCGTGCGCGAGGGCTTCGGCTGGACCCACACCCTGTGCCATGGCGACCTGGGGCTGTGGGAGCTGCTGGAGGCGGGACGCAGGCTCGCGCCGGATCCGCAGGGGCCGGACCGCGAGGTGCTGGACGCGGAGGTGCTCTCCAGCCTGGAGGCGCGGGGCCCGGTGACGGGGATGGCCCGGGACGCCTTCTCCCCGGGGTTGATGACGGGGCTGGGCGGCGTCATCCACACGCTGCTGCGCATGCACCCGGAGGGAGGGCTCGCCTCGCCGTTGTTGCTGGGCCGCGCGCCCGGCGTGGACCGGGGCACACCCTGAAGGAGCGCCAGGCGCCCGCTTCCACCGGCCCCGTCCCGCATCGGAGCCGGTGGGGGGGCCGGTGAAGGCGCGTCAGGCTCAGTCGCGGGTGTCGCGCCGCACGGAGACCTTCTTGCCGCGCAGCGTGGCGCCCTTCAGCGCGGTGATGATGCGCGCCGCATCCGGCTCCGGCACCTCCACGATGGAGTACATGTCCGCGATGTGGATCGCGCCGATGCGCGAGGAGTCGAGCCCCGCCTCGCCGGCGATGGCGCCCACGAGGTCCGCCGGCCGCATGCCCGCGGTGCGGCCCGCGCCAATGAACAGCCGCGTGACGTTCCACTCCGGCGCGCGCGGCGCACGGGCGGGACGCTCACCGGCTTCGGCGGTGCGCTCAGTGCTGCGCTCGGTGCGCTCGGTCCGGGGACGGGGCGGGCCGCGGTCGGGACGGTCGCCGAACCGGCTGGGGGGACCCGAGCGGGGGAAGCGCTTCTCCGACGAGGCCGACGGGGGAGGCACCGTCGGGATGTCCGCCTCCGCGGCGTCCTTGCCCTCGTCCTCCTTCTCCTGCAGCAGCTTCACCGCGGCGGCGGCCACGTCCATCACGCTGAACTCGCCGGACAGGTCCTCCACGATGCCGCGGAAGGCCTCCAGGTCGCCCTCGACGAGCGCCTCGCGCAGCGACGAGCGCATGATCTCCAGCCGGCGGGCGCGCAGGTCCGACACGGTGGGGACCGCGGAGACGTCGATGCGCTGGCCGGTGAGCTTCTCGATGTTGCGCAAGAGCCGGTGCTCGCGGGGCTCCAGCAGGGTGATGGCCACGCCCTCGCGGCCCGCGCGGCCCGTGCGGCCGATGCGGTGCACGTAGGCCTCCGGCGCGTTGGGCACGTCGAAGTTCACCACATGCGACAGCCGGGGGATGTCCAGGCCGCGCGCCGCGACGTCGGTGGCGATGAGCAGGTCCGCCTGCTGGGACTTGAACTGCTTGATGACGCGGTCGCGCTGCTCCTGGCTCATGCCGCCGTGCAGGGCGTGCGCGCGCCAGCCGCGTCCGTTGAGGGACGTGGTCAGCTCGTCCACCTCCGTGCGCGTGCGGCAGAACACGATGGCGGCGGTGGGAGACTCCAGGTCCAGCACCCGGCCCAGCGTCGCGATCTTGAACGCGCGCGGGACGATGTAGGCCGTCTGGCGGACGCGGGGCATCTCCCCGGCCTCCAGCTTCTCCTTGGCGATGCGCACGCGCTCCGGATTGCGCAGGTGGCGCTCCGCGATGCTCGCGATGCGCGGGGGCAGGGTGGCGGAGAACAGCGCCGTCTGCCGCTTCTCGGGCGTCTCGGAGAGGATGGCCTCCAGGTCGTCCGCGAAGCCCATGTCGAGCATCTCGTCCGCTTCGTCCAGGACGACCGTGTGGACGTTGTCCAGCTTCAACGTCTTGCGGCGCAGGTGGTCCAGCGCCCGGCCCGGCGTGGCGACGACGACGTCCACGCCGCGCTTGAGCACGCGCAGCTGCCGGCCAATCTCCTGGCCGCCGTAGAGCGGGAGGACGCTGACGCCCAGCTTCGTGCCGTAGCGGTGGATGGCTTCGGACACCTGCATGGCCAGCTCGCGCGTGGGCACGAGCACCAGCGCGGAGGTGCTGTGGGGCGCGGCGGCGCCGGCCGTCAGGTGTTGCAGCAGCGGCAGCGCGAACGCGGCCGTCTTGCCGGTGCCGGTGGCGGCGATGCCGAGCAGGTCCTTGCCGGCGAGCAGAGGCGGGAGTGCCGCGGCCTGGATGGGCGTCGGCTCTTCATAACCGAGGGAGGTCAACGCCTCGACCAGTTCGGGCTTGAGCCCGAGCGAGTCGAAGGTGGGGTTTTCAGTGGCGGGAGGCGGGGGAGCTTTCACACGGCGGCCTATACCACTTTCACGCCCCGGCGTCGGACTCGCGACGTCGGGTGCGTTCACGACCTGAAATGGCGCCGGTTCTTCCGGCTTTCAGGCCCCGCTGGCCAGGTGGGACGCCAACACTTCCGCGACGGAGCCCACCCCCCGGGACAGGTCGGCCTGGGACAGGAAACACCGCTGGCGGCGGCCTCCCTCCAGGCCCAGGCCCTCCAGCAGGGACGTGAGGCCCCGGGGGCCCCGGTCGATGTCGAGGATCAGCTCCAGGCCGTCCTCCCTGGGGAACGGCAGCAGGGCGAGCGTCCGCGGAGGGCCCTGCCACATGGGGCCGGTGTGGAACTCCAGCTCCTGGACGAAGGGTTCGTCGCGCCCCAAGGGGGGGCCCGCCTCGCAGTACGCGTTGCGCCACTGGAGGCCCAGGTGCAAGGCGGCATCGATGACGGTCTGGAGGGAGGGGTGGGGCAGGACGTGAAGCCGGTCACTGTCCTCCGGGTTGAGCGCGTGGTCGATGTCCAACGCCGTCTTGAGCCACACCGGCGCGCCGCGCTCGGTGATGGGGGTGTGGACGGGCAGCCGCAGGGCGAAGGGCAGCACCTTCTCCTCCCGGGGCTCCACGGTGAAGGGGTTCGCGATGCGCCAGGTGCGCACCACGGCGTTGAGCGCGCTGAGGCGGTCGTTGTCGCGCTGGAGGTACTGCGCCATCAGGTGCAGCTCCACGCGGTCGATGCGCTGGGGCGTCTGGCCGCCCTGGATGTGGACCGCGCCGCGCAGCTCCCCTCCGGCGCGCACGGTGTCGTGCTCCAGGCGGGTGTCCACCCGCGCACTGCCAACGCCCACGCGGGCGAGCATCGTCTTCAAGGGCATGTCGCGGAGTCTCCCATGGGCCGGAGTGGAGGTTGGAGTTGTCGGAAGCCCGCCTGCTCAGGGGCCGGCGTGGCTCCAGGCCGGATCATCTCCCGCGAACTGCTGGAGCCACGCGCGCACGGTGAGCCCCGCCCCGGTGGCGGCGTCCGGATGGGCCAGGAGTACGTGCGGATTGCCCGGCAGGTAGAAGGTCTTCACGTTCGGCTCCGCCGAGGCGCGGGCCGCCTCCAGGCCGGCCTGCACCTGCGCGCCGTCGAGTCCGAAGTAGAGGGCGATGGTGCCGTCCTGGAGATGGCCGAGCATCCCGTGTCGCCGGGGCGCGGTGAGCAGGCGCGCGGAGGCGCCGAGGACGGCCGACAGGCCCGTGTCGCACCCGGTGCACCCCGGAGGGAACTCCACGCCCCAGTTCGCGCGCATGGTGCCGTAGCGGCCGTCGCCCGCGGTGTTGATGACGAGCCCTGAGTCGTTCAGCACGTCCACCCGCGCCCACGGCAGGGCCTTCTGCACGCGCCAGGCGTTGAACGTCGCCCCGTAGCCGCCCGCGCTGATGCCGGCGAGCCAGACGCGGTCGGCCTCGGGGAAGGTCGGCTGGAGCCGCCGCAGGTACGCGTCCAGGTTCCGCGCGCCGACGTGCTCGACGCGCTTCGGGCCGAACCAGTCGTAGGTGTGGACGCGGGTGCCCGCGTGGAGGTCGCCCGTGCAGTAGGGGACGTAGACGAAGCTCGCGTCGCGGAACGGGTTCTGGGGGTTGGCGCGGTCGAACAACACCGCCAGATCCGCCGCCTGGGCCTCGGCGAGCACGGGATCCGCGCCCATCGTGTCGGTGATGTGGGTGGCCGTGCCCAGCGCGCAGGCGGCCGCCTCCCAGCACGCCCCACCCCCCGCGAGGAAGACGAAGACCCGCTTGGAGCGGTCCGTCAGGTTGATGGCCATGCCCGTGGACGAGCCGTTCGCGCAGTGGGCGTCGGGGACCGGCACGAACGTCCAGCTCTCCCGGGGCGCATCGATGGGGGCGCCCGCGTCCACCGTGTAGGGGACGGAGGGGAGATCGTAGTCCCCGGCTCCCGCGTCCGGGCGGAGGTCCCCCGGGTCCTCGAAGGGCGTCGCGCAGGCGGACAGCATCAGGAGGCCCAGCAGCATCGGCGAGCAGGAGCGTGCGTGCATGCCTCCGCGCATAGCACACGGGGCGCCGGGCCTGCCCCCTGCCTGACGTTCATGCGTCCCCCTCCCCGGAGGACCGGGGCCGGCTTGCGGGGGAGCGGAGCGCGTCACCAGCGTAGGGCTCACGACGGGAGATGCACGATGGCACAGCAGGAGACGTCCAGGCGGGTGCGGTACGCGGTGGTGGGGGCGGGCAACCTGACCCAGGTGGCGATCCTCCCGGCGTTCCAGCACGCGGAGGAGAACTCTGAACTCGTCGCCATCATCTCCTCCGACAAGGAGAAGCGGGACGTGCTCCAGCGCCAGTACGGCGTCGAGCACGTGGGTGACTACGGCGAGTACGAGCAGGTGCTGCGCGAGTCGCGCGCGGACGCGGTCTACATCGTCCTGCCCAACACGATGCACCGCGGCTTCACCGAACGGGCCGCGCGCGTGGGGGTGCACGTCCTCTGCGAGAAGCCGATGGCGACCTCCGTGGAGGACTGCGAGGCGATGATCCGCGTCACCAACGACAACGACGTGAAGCTGATGATCGCCTACCGGCTCCACTTCGAGGAGGCGAACCTCCAGGCCATCGAACTGGTGCGCTCCGGGAGGCTGGGCGACCCGCGGATGCTCAGCGCGGTCCTGACGCAGCAGGTGCGCGAGGGCGACATCCGGACGAACACGGGGCTGGGGGGCGGGGCGCTCCTGGACGAGGGGCCCTATCCCATCAACGCCGCGCGCTACCTCTTCCGCGACGAGCCCCGCGAGGTGTTCGCGTACACCAGCGGCGGCGACAGCCGCTTCCACGGCGTGGACGCCACGGCGTTCGCCCTGATGCGCTTCCCGAACGGGCGGGTGGCCCAGTTCGGCATCAGCCACGAGGCGTCCGCGGTGTCCAGCTACCGGCTGGTGGGCACCGAAGGGGACCTGCTCGTGCAGCACGGCTTCGGGTACGGCACCGACATCGAGCACGCGCTCACGGTGGGCGGCAAGACGCAGACGCGCACCTTCAAGAACAGCGACCAGTTCGCCCCGGAGCTCATCTACTTCTCGCGGTGCGTGCTGGAGGACCGGGAGCCGGAGCCCAACGGCATCGAGGGCCTGGCGGACGTGCGCGTCATCGTCGCGTTGCAGGAGTCCGCGCGCACCGGACGGCCCGTGAAGCTGGCGCCCTTCGAAAAGCCCAAGCGCCCCACGCTGGAGCAGCTCATCGTGAAGCCCGCGGTGGAGCCGCCCGAGCCCGTCAACGCGCCCGCTCCCGCGCAGGGCTGAGCCCGTACCGGGTTGTACGTATGGGATTGCCGCGACCTCCGGCGTGACGCGCCGCGCTCGATTCACGCTGGAAGTCGGGTGCCACCCACGCGCGGAGTGTTGCCTCCTCCATCGCGCAACGTCGCTGCACATTCAAAGACATATCAATACGTTTCAATCACAGGTCGCGGCGGTGGGTTGCGAATCATTGCGTCAATGCTTGACGTGCTAGGAATACGAGGGTACCCAGTCAGCCACTGATTGGAGGCCCGCATGCGCTTCACCCGCTATTGCCGCTCCATCCTGTTCACTCCGGCGTTGGCAGTGGATCGCTTTGCCCGGGGGCAACAATCCGGCGCGGACATCAGCCTGGTGGATCTGGAGGACTCCGTCGCGGCGGCGCACAAGGACGCGGCCCGGCAGCACGCGGAGGCGTTCTTCCTGGCGCCACGGGTGGGTGACAGCCGCCGGGCGGTGCGCATCAATTCGGTGACGCGGCATGAGGGCCTGAGGGATTTGCTGGCCCTGCGCGCGTACGCGGCGAAGCCCGACGTGGTGATGGTGCCCAAGGTGGAGTCACCGCGCGACCTGGAGATCGTCGAACAGGCGCTGGGCCCGGAGTGCGCGCACGTGGACCTGCTGGCGCTGGTGGAGACGCCGCGCGGGCTGGAGAACATTGGCGCCATCGTGACGGCGACGCCCCGCCTGAAGGCGCTGGTGTTCGGCTCGGCGGACTTCTCCTTCAGCATTGGCGCGGCGCTCACCTGGGAGCCCATGCTCTACGCCAGGGCGCGGCTGGTGACGGCCGCGCGGTCCGCGAACCTCCAGGTGGTGGACTCGCCCCTGTTCGACATGAGCGACCTGGAGGGGCTGCGCAAGGAGGCCGCGCTGGCCCGGGGCATGGGCTTCAGCGGCAAGGCCGCCATCCACCCGCACCAGGTGGAGATCATCAACAAGGCCTTCTCCCCGGACGAGCGCACCCTGCAGAAGGCGCGGAAGATCGTCGCGGAGAGCCAGGCCCGGGACGCGAACATCTGCGTCGTCGACGGCGCCATGGTGGGCACGCCCTTCATCGAAGCGGCGAAGCGCACGCTCGAGGACTTCGGTCCCTCCGAAGGCTGAGCGTCCCTCCCTTTCACCCTCCCGTTTCGCCCCATCCATCCCGCGCAGGAGGAGTCCGCATGGCAACGAGCATTCCCGAGAGCGTCCTGGGCCCCCGGCGCTACCGCAACAACGAGAAGTTCGTCGGCCTGGGTGACGCCGGCTGGCAGCAGGCCGAGGACCACGGCCTCATCAACCTCAAGGTGGACTTCGAGTCGAACAACCGGCTCATCGACCAGGCCACCGGGCACGCCTTCTCGGTGCTGTGCTCGTGCTCCTACCTGGGGCTCAACCACCACCCGGCCATCCTCGAGGGCGCCATCACCGCGCTGCGCGAGGAGGGCACCATTGGCCTGGCGCTCTCCACGCTGCGCATCCGCCTGGGCTTGATGGCGCGGCTGGAGGAGGGGCTGCGGGATTTGTATGGCTGTCCGTCGCTGCCGGCCGCGTCGTGTACCGCGCTGACGGCGGGCATCCTGCCGCTGCTCGCGTCCGGGCACCTGACGGAGGACGGGCAGCCGCGCGTCATGGTGTTTGATCGCTTCTGTCACTTCTCCATGGCGTACGTGAAGCCCATCGTCGGGGACGAGAGCCTGGTGCTGACCAGCCCCCACAACGACCTCAACTACCTGGAGGACGTCTGCAAGAAGTACCCGCGCGTCGCCTACGTGGCGGACGGCGCCTACTCCATGGGCGGGCTCATCGCGCTGGAGGGGCTGCTCCAGCTCCAGGAGAAGTACGGCCTCTTCCTGTACATCGACGACTCGCACTCGCTGTCCATCACCGGCGCGAAGGGCGAGGGCTGGGTCCGCTCCCGCCTGAAGATGAACCCGCTGACGATGATCGTCGCGTCGCTGGCCAAGGCGTTCGGCAGCGCGGGCGGCGTGGCCATGCTGGGCAGCGAGAAGCTGTTCAACTTCCTCAACCGGAACGCCGGCCCGCTGGCGTGGTCGCAGAACCTCCAGGTGCCGTCCATCGGCTCGTCGCTGGCGAGCATCGCGCTGCAAAAGAGCCCGGAACTCAAGCAGCTCCAGGACAAGCTCGCGCGGAACATCGCCTACTTCGACAGCCAGTTCCCCTCCGCGCACGCGGGCAACGGCATGCCCATCCGCAAGATTGAGGTGGGCGAGGAGGAGAAGGCGGTGCGCCTGTCCCAGGAGCTGTACCGGGCGGGCTACTACTGCTCGGCGGTGTTCTTCCCCGTGGTGGCCAAGGGCGAGGCCGGCGTGCGGATCATGATGCGCGCGGACATGGAGCCGGAGGAGCTGACGCGCTTCTGCGCGACGGCCAAGGGCATCATCTCCGGCTTCTGAAGAAGCCCACGCGCGAGGACACACGACATGGAGCGCACTGGCTACAAGCAGGTGGGACCGCAGCGCTACCGGGAGCTGCTGGGCTTCGCGTTCGAGGACTTCACCGTCGGAGACGTCTTCGAACACCGCCCGGGCCGCACGGTGACGGAAGCGGACAACGTGCTGATGAACACGCTGAGCCTCAACCCGTCCCCGCTGCACCTGGACGCGGCCTACTGCCAGCACACGCCGTGGGAGCGGCCGCTCATCTCCAGCCTGGTGACCTTCAGCGTGGTGTGCGGAATGAGCGTGCGCAGCACCAGCGGCCGGGCGCTGGCGAACCTGGGGTGGGACCGCATCCGGCTCACGCACCCGGTGTTCGCCGGGGACACGCTGTACGCGGAGAGCCGCATCCTCGCGAAGCGCCTGTCGGAGAAGCGCAAGGGCGAGGGCATCGTCACCTGTGAGACGCGCGGGCTGAAGTCCACGGGCGAGGTGTTCCTGACGTTCGAGCGCAGCTTCCTCGTGCCCACGCGCGAGCACGGCGTGGACGAAAGGGCCGGGTACTAAAAGGTCATGCGCGCCGTCGTCTACGAAGGCTCCGGGGGCCCGGAGGTGGTGAAGCTGCGCGAGGTTCCCCGGCCGGTGCCCACGGGCAACGCGCTGCTCGTGCGGGTGCACGTCACCGCGCTCAACCGCGCGGACCTGCTCCAGCGGGCCGGCGTGTACCACGTGCCGGAGGGCCAGTCCGCCATCCCCGGCGTGGAGGTCGCCGGCACGGTGGAGGCGTGGGGCGAGGACGTGAAGGGCTTCACCAAGGGCCAGCGCGTGTTCGGCGTGGTGGAGGGCGGCGGCTACGCGGAGTTCTGCCTGCTGGACGCGGACATGGCGCTCGTCATCCCGGAGGCCTTCAGCTTCGAGGAGGCGGCGGCCACCGCGGAGTCCTGCCTCACCGCGAACGAGACGCTGTTCGAATTGGGCGGGCTGAAGCCCGGGCAGACGGTGCTCGTACACGCGGGCGCCAGCGGCATCGGCACCACGATGGTGCAGATGGTGAAGCACATTGGCGCGACGGCGCTGTGCACGGTGGGCACGCCCCGGAAGGTGGAGGCGCTGACGAAGCTGGGCGCGGATGTCGCCATCGACTACCGGCGCCAGGACTTCGTCGCGGAGGTGCTGGCGCGCACGGGCGGCGAGGGCGTGGAGCTGGTGATGGACTTCGTGGGCGGCGCGTACCTGTCGCGCAACCTCTCCGTGCTGAAGCACGAGGGGTGCCTGGTGCTGGTGGGCCTGTTGGACGGGATGGCGGCGGAGTTGGACCTCTTGCGCGTCGTCCAGCGCCGGTTGCAGCTCAAGGGCTCGTCCCTGCGGCTGCGGCCCATGGTGGAGAAGCGGCAGGTCAACGCGCGCTTCCGGCAGCGGTGGATGGAGGTGCTGGCGCGGGGAGGCCTGCGGCCCGTCATCCACGGAGCGTGGCCGCTGGAGGCGGTGGTGGAGGCCCACGCGGAGATGGAGGCCAACCGCAACATCGGCAAGCTCCTCCTCACGGTGGCGGGGTGACGCCGTGGCCGACCTGAGCGAGTTCCTCGCGCGAGAGCAGGTGGACGCGCGCCTCTTGACGCTGGCCACGCCGATGACGACGGCGGCCGCCGCGGCGCATGAGCTGGGCATCCCCGTGGCCAGCATCTTCAAGTCGCTGGTGCTGACGACGGACGCGGACGAGGTGCTCGTCGTGGTGCTGCCCGGGGACCGGCGCGTGGACTTCAAGGCGGTGGCGCGCGCCGCCGGCTGTCGCAAGGCCGTGTTCGCGAGCACCGAGCGGGCGCTGGAGGCGACGGGCTATCCGCCGGGCGGCACGCCGCCCCTGGGCTACCCCCGACCGCTGCGCGTGTTCGTGGACGAGGCCGTCCTCCAGTACCCCGAAGGGTACGGCGGCGGTGGGCGGCCGGAGCTGCTGCTGCGCCTCACGCCCGCGGAGCTGCTGCGCGTGACGAAGGGCACCGTGGGCCCCCTGAGCATTCCAACCGAAGCATCGACCCCCTGAAGAGAGGACGCCCGCCATGCAGGAAGACGTCTCGCGCAGCCTGAAGAAGATCCTGACGAACCAACTCTTCGTGGAGATCCCCGAGGAGCAGATTGGCGGGGACGACGGGCTCCAGTCCGTCGTCGGCCTGGACTCCGTGGGCTTCCTGGAGCTGCGGGTCATCTGCGAGGACCAGTTCGGCGTGAGCATCTCCGACGAGGACTTCGACACGGAGAACTTCCGCACCCTCAACCTGCTGTCGGCCCTCATCGTGAAGCTCAAGGCCCAGCAGCAGAAGCAGGGGGGCACGAAGTGAAGGTGCCCGCCGCGGGGGAGACGCTCGGGGCGGAGGAGGTGGCCCGCCTGCGCGCCGGCATGGCGCTGCAGATGGACCACTACGGCGGGGGGCGCCTGCCCTTCGTCTGCCTTCAGGCGAAGGGCCTGGTGCAGCACATGGCCGCGCTGGAGGGGCCGGACGCGGGCCGCGTCGTGGAGGTGCTGGACGCCAGCGGAGGCTACGCGAGCGCGTGCCTGGGCGCGGGCCATCCGCGCATGCAGGAGGCGCTGCGCGACGGCCTGGAGCGCACGGGCTACGTCACCGACGAGCTGGGCTCGCTGGAGCGCACGCTGCTGCTGGAGGGCCTGTTCGGTCCGCAGGGGCTCTGGGCGGATCGCTTCCCGGGGAGCGCGTACCACGCGAGCGGCCGCAACTCCGGCTCCGAGGGCCTGGAGCTGGCGCTGCGGCTGGTGCTGGAGTCGAACTTCGACCGGCGGCGGATGGCGCCGAAGCCCGAGCGCGCGGAGCGGCGGACGATCCTCGCCTTCGAGGGCGCGTGGCATGGGTGGACGCAGGGCCTGGTGAGCCTGCTCAACCGCCGGCACTACCGGCTGGGCATTCCGCTGCCCCCCGTGGAAGGCCCGGCGGGGCTGGACGTGCAGTTCCTGCCGTTCGGCGAGTTCGAGCACCTGGAGACCTTCTTCGCGGAGCACGGGCGGAAGCTGGCGGGCGTCTTCGTGGAGCCCATCCAGGGGGACGCCGGCATCCTGGTGCCTCCCGCGGGCTACCTGCGCCGGCTGGCCGCGCTCTGCCGCGAGCACGAGGTGCTGCTGGTGGCGGACGAGGTGCTCACGTTCGCGAAGACGGGCCGCTTCTTCGGCATGACGGACGCGGAGGGGCCCATCCCCACGGACATCACCGTCATCGGCAAGAGCCTGGGCATGGGCGTCGTCTCCACGTCCATGGTCATTGCCCGGCGCGAGCTGTCGGTGCGCTCCAGCGGCGCGGTGTCCACGTCCGACCTGCGGCCCCTGACGAGCGCGGTGCTGCGCTCGGGCATCCAGTACCTGTCCGGCGAGGGGCTGGTGGAGCGCACGGGGCCGCTGGGTGAGCAGCTGCGCGCGCAGCTTCGCAAGGACGTGGCGCAGGCGTTCCCGGAGGTGTTCCAGGAGGTCCGGGGCCTGGGCTACATGAACGGCATCGAGCTGACGGAGCGCGCGGCGGGCAACCTGGGCAAGCTGCGGGCGCGGCTGCTCGACGCGGGCATCTTCGTGGAGTTCATGGCTGGCGCGGGGCGGCGTTCGCGGGGCCTGCGCTACCTGTTCCCGGCGATGCGCATTGCTCCGCCGCTCATCGCGGGGGAGGCGGACCTCCAGGAGATGGTGGCCCGCATCCAGCGCGGCGTGCGGACGTTCGTGGAGTCCGGGTCGTGACGCAGGCGGCGGTCGCGCTTCCGGAGGTTCCTTCCGCGCTGCGCCGCAAGGTGGAGCACGTGGACACGGATGCTTCCGGGGTCGTGCACTTCTCCCGCTACGCGTCGCTGCTGGAGACGGCGGGGCTGGAGGAATTGGAGCGCCGGGGGGCCGGACTGGAGGTCCTGGCGGCGCAGGGACTGGATCTGCGGGTGCGGGAGCTGCGCGTCAGCTACCGCGCGGCGGCGCGCTTCCAGGACTGGTTGGTGATGGTGCCCGCCGTGGAGCACGTCGGGCCCGCGAGCTTGAAGCTGGGCGTGAAGCTGTACCGCGAAGGTGCGGGGCCGGAACCGCTGTTGCTTGCCTTTGGAAGTCTGGACCTCGCCGTCGTCAACAAAGAGAACGGAGTGCCCGCATGTCTACCGCCGTCCCTCAGCAGCGCGCTCAAGCTGGCGCCGTGAACGAAGTGGAGCGCACGCCCAAGCCGCTGGGCTTCACCGCGCTGAAGCAGTGGCTGCGGCACCGCCACCCGATGGTCTACCTGGACCGCATCGTGGACCATGAGCCGGGGAAGTTCCTGGACGCGCTCATCTCCATCTCCGGCAACATGGACTGCATCGCCGGCCACTTCCCGGAGCGGGCCATCTACCCGGGCAGCCACCTCATCCAGTCCTTCGCGCAGGCGGGCATCATCCTCTACCAGATGAGCACGTCGATGCTGGCCGAGGACGAGCTGACGCTCATCGGCTCCGTGGAGGCGCGCTTCCTGAAGGTCGTCGTGCCGGGTGACCAGGTGCTGCTGCGCGTGCAGGTGAACCGGCTGGCCGGAGGGCTGTTCCACTTCACGGGCAAGGCGATGGTGGGCTCCACCCGTGTGGCGGCGTTCCGCGCGAGCCTCGTCCGCTCCCGGGTCTCCGACCTGGGCGCTCCGTTGTGGTGATGCCCGTCGTCGTCACCGGCGCGGCGTGGACGACGCCGCTCGGCCGCGGGCTGGAGGCCGTGTGGCGCCGGCTGCTCGCGGGCGAGCACGGCTTCGTGGACGTTCCCTCGCCGCACCGGCTGCGCAACACGCTGGCGGCCGTCGTCCCGGGCGGAAGAGGGCTCGCGGCGGAGGCGAGGTCGGCAGGGACGCGCAAGGGCGGGCCCTCGGCGGCGCATGGCGGGATGGCGCCGGAACCCGCGGGCCCGGCCCACCGGCTGCGAGCGCTCGCGGTGGAGACGCTGCGGGACGCGCTGGCGGACGCGGGGCTGCCCGGGGACGGGGACCGTACGCGCTTCGTGCTGGGCACCAGCCTGGGCGCCTTCCTGGATGACGACGGCGACCGGGAGGCCCCGCTGCACCGGTGGGCGGAGGCGGTGATGGAGCAGCTGGGCGCGAAGGCCGCGCCCGTGGTGCTGTCCACCGCGTGCTCCTCCGGTTCGGACGCGCTCCTGGTGGGCGCGGAGTGCATCCGCGCGGGACTCGCGGATGTGTGTATTTGCGGCGGCGTGGATGTCCTCACTCCGAGCAAGCGGCTGGCGCACTCGGCGCTGTCCACCCTGTCTCCGTCCCGCACGCGGGCCTATGACACGCGGCATGACGGCATGCTGCTGGGGGAGGGCGCGGCGTTCCTCGTGCTGGAGTCGGCGGCGCACGCGGAGCGGCGGTCGGCGCGCGTGCTGGCGCGACTGCGTGGCGTGGGTTCCGCGAATGATGCCGCGAGCATGACGTCGCCGGATCCGGCGGCCGCGGGTGCCCGGCTGGCGATGGAGCGCTCCCTGACGGACGCGGGGATTGGAGCCGCGGAGATTGGGCTGATCAACGGTCACGGGTCCGCGACGCCCGTGAACGACCGGGCGGAGCGCGAAGCCTTCCGGAGCGTGTTCGGCCCCAGCGGTGGGCCGCTCGTCTTCGCGACGAAGGGGGCGTTCGGGCACAGCCTGGGGGCCACCGGCGCGATGGAGGCGCTCGCGCTCATCCTGGGACTCCGCGAGGGCATCGTTCCGCCCATCGTCGGACTGGAGCAGCCGGACCCGGAGTTCCCCTGTCCGTTGTCCGTGGGCGCACCGACGCGGCACTCGGCCCGGATGGGGCTGAGCGTGACGCTGGGCTTCGGTGGCTTCGACACGTCGCTCGTCTTCGAGGTGTCGCGATGACGTCCCCTCTGGCGGTGACCCTGCGCGGCAGCGCGGTGGTGTTCTCGGATGCGCCCAATCCCCATGCCGCGCGGTGGAAGCCCACCGTGCGCTACGCGGATCCGTTGTCCTGGGCGCTGGTGATGGCCGTGGGAGAGGCGACCCGGGCACTGGGCGAGGACTTCACGCGCGCGACGGACCGGTGCTCGCTCATCCAGGTGGGCGCGGTGGGCCCCCGCGAGACGTGGGCACAGGTGGCGAGCGATGCAGCGCGGGGCTTCGCGTCCCCGCTGCGCTTTCCCGCCGCGACGCCGAGCGCCCCCACGGGCCTGTCCTGCATCGTCCACGGCCTGCGTGGTCCGACGTTGGCGCTGACGATGCCCGTGGCGTCGGCCGTGGAGGTCGCGCTGGCGTTGTCCGCCGCGTGGCTTGCGCGCGGTGTCGTGGACTGGGCCCTCATCGGATCCGTGCTGGCCATCGAAGGCCGGCCTCCGGGCGCGGGCTGTGTCGTCCTGTCGCGGGGAGCCGGGCCTGGCGTCGACGTGGACGCCGTGGCGCGGTCCCTCCAACCCTGAGTGGAGTGAACATGGCCTCGCCCCTCCTGGAGCTCGCGGGCGTTCCGCTGACCGCCGTGCAGGCGTTCCTGGACCGCATCCGCGACCTGACCGAAGCACACCCGACCGCGGACCGCTCCGTGGCGACCCTGGCGGCGGAATGGATGGCCCGGGGGCTCAGGCCGGGGGACGTGGTGCTGCTCGCGCTGCCCAACGGTGCGGGGCTCCTGGCCCATGTCTTCGCGGTGCTCGCGGCCCGGGGCGTCCCCGCGCTGGTGTCGCCCGCCTCGCCCGCGGGTCGGCAACAGTCCCTGGTGGAGGCCTTGCCGGCGCGTGCCCTGGTGGCCATGCGCAGCCCGGCGCCGCACACGCAGGGGCTGGAGCGCTTCGCGCTGGGTGGGGCGGAGGTGGCGCTGTTCCCTGAGACGGAACTGCCTGGGGCGAAACCCGGGGAGATGGTGCTGCTCACCTCCGGCACCTCCGGCTTCGCGAGCGGCTGCGTGTTCGACCTGAGCGCGCTCTTCCTCAACGCGGATCGGCACGCGGACGCCGTGGGCCTGCGCGCGGGGGACACCGCCCTGGTGAACCTGCCGCTGTACTACTCGTATTCGATGGTCGCGCAGGCGTTCTCCGCGCTGCGAAGGGGGCTGGAGCTGGTCATCAGCGGCCCGCCGTTCCAGCCCGCGGCGTACCTGCGCATGCTCGGCGAGCAGGGCATCACCGTGTCCGCGCTGACGCCGCTGCTCGTGCGGAGCCTGCTCCAGCACGGCGAGCCGTTCCCGGAAGGCCTGCGGTGCCTGGGCGTGGGCGGGGACGTGCTCGCGCCGGAGCACGTGAAGCGGCTTTTGCACGCGCGGCCTCGGGGCGAGCTGTACGTCACGTATGGTCTGTCCGAGGCGGGGCCCCGGGTGTCGACGCTCGCGGCGCACGCGGAGCCGGAGCACCGCTTCGCGTCCGTGGGGTTGCCGTTGCCCGGCACGCAGGTGTCGCTCGTCCCGCGCGGACCGGATGGACAGCGGGAGCTGTTCGTCGCGTCGGACACGGTGATGAAGCGCCGCATCGGCATCGTGGAGGGGGAGAAGCAGCACGCGCTGAAGGGCTCGCGGCTGCTGGCCACGGGAGACGTCTTCGACATCGACGCGGACGGCTACCTGTACTTCCAGGGGCGCATCTCCGACTTCCTCGTGCGCGGCAGCGAGAAGATCAGCATGGCCTCCGTGCGGCGGCTGGCCATGATGTTGCCCGGGGTGCTGACGGCGCGCACGCAAGTGGTCCGGGCCGCGGAGGGGGACGACTACGAGGTGGTCCTCACCGTGGCGGACGAGCGGTGCTCCGTGGAGCACCTGTCGCGTGAGCTGTTCCGTCTGCTGCGCCTCGCCGAGCGCCCGCGCGCCGTGCAGGTGGTCGCGGCGGACATCGCCGCGGCCTCCCTGCACAAGTAGCGACGGACCTCAGGGGGCTCGCGCTTCGAGCCCCATCGGCAGGTCCGGGTCCGCCACCACCGCGTCGAGCACCCCGAGGAACTCGGCGTGGATGGCCTCGGCGGTGTGAGCGTCGAACAGGTCGGTGTTGAACTCCAGGACGCCGCTGAAGCCCTCCTCCAGCTCCGTCAGGGACAGGGCCAGCTCGTAGGTGACGGAGCCCCGGCTGACCTCGATGGGCGTCACGGCGAGCCCTTCCAGCGCGAACTCCGCCTCCGGGGCGTTCTGCAGGATGAACATCGCCTGGAACACCGGGGAGCGGTTCGCGGGCAACTCGACACCGAGGGCCGCCACGACCTGGTCGAGGGGGACCTCCTGGTGCGCGTAGCCGCCCAGCGTCTCCTCGCGCACGCGCTGGAGCAGGGTGCGGAAGCCCGGTGCGCCGCGCACGCTGACGCGCAGGCACAGGCCGTTGACGAACATGCCGATGAGCGGCTCCAGCTCCGGCAGGAGCCGGTTCGCGATGGGCGAGCCGATGACGACCTCCTCCTGGCCGGAGCGGCGCGCGAGCACGACGCCGAACGCGGACAGCATGGCCATGAACGGCGTCACCTGTTCGCGCCGGCACAGGGCATTGAGGGCGTCGCTGCGACCGAGGCCCAGGTGGACCGGGCGGCGCACGCCGTTGAAGGTGCGCGCCGAAGGCCGGGGCCTGTCGGTGGGGAGCTGGAGCTCGGTGGGAGCGCCCGCGAGCGCCTGCCGCCAGTAGGCCATGCGCCGGTCCAGTTCGGGGCCGGTGAGCCACGACCGCTGCCACGCCGCGTAGTCGGGGTACTGCACGACGAGGGGCGCGAGGTCCGCGGCGCGTCCCTGGACCCGCGCCGCGTACAGCGCTCCCAGCTCCCGGGCGATGACACCCATGGACCAGCCGTCGGAGGTGCTGTGGTGGATGCAGACCAGGAGCAGGTGCTCGTCGTCCTTCACGCGCAGGAGCGTGGCGCGCACGAGCGAGTCCCGCGTGAGGTCGAACGGGGTCTGCGCCTCCGCGCGGATGTGCTTCCACGCCTCGGCTTCCGCGTCGGGCTCTGCCCGCAGATCCTCGTAGCGCCACGGGAAGTCGCCCGCGGGAGCGACGCGCTGGACGAGCTGCCCGTCCTCTTTCGAGATCAGGACCCGCATGGATTCGTGACGTTCGAGCAGGCCCTGCAGGGCACCCCGCAGCGCTTCGACGTTCAGCGGGCCCCGGATCCGGTGGCCGGAGGGGATGTTGTAGGCGCTCGACGTGGGGGCGCTGAGGAAGAAGCGGTAGTGCCGCTCCTGCGCATACGACAGGGGCAGCGGACGGTCCCGAGGCACGGGCACCAACGGAGGCACCGGTCGGGGTCCATCGTTGGGCATCAGCGTGCCCAGGTGCTGCGCCAGCTGCGCGACCGTGGGGCCGGTGAAGAGGACCCGCAGCGCGACCTCCGCGCCCAGCTCCGAACGAACGCGTGAGACGAGCTGGGTGGCGAGGAGGGAGTGACCGCCCAGGTGGAAGAAGTTGTCGTGGAGGCCGACCCGCTCCACGTCGAGCAGCGAGGCCCAGAGGCGGCAGAGGGCCACCTCCGTGGGCGTGGAGGGCGGGACGTAGGAGAGGGCGTCGCCGCGAGCAGGCTCGGGGGCGGGCAGCGCGCGTCGGTCCACCTTGCCGTTGACGGTGAGGGGCAGTGACGGGAGCGACGTGAAGGACGCGGGCACCATGTGCTCGGGGAGGCGCTCGCGCAGCCACACGCGCAGCTCCGAGAGGTCGGGCAGAGCGTCGTGGGGCACGAGGTAGGCGGCGAGGCGGCGGTCACCTCCTGCCTCACGCGCGACGACGGAGGCGTCCTTGATGGCGGGGTGCAGGCGCAGGGCCTCTTCGATTTCGCCCAGCTCGACGCGGTAGCCGCGCACCTTCACCTGGTGGTCGGCGCGGCCGAGGTATTCGACGCGGCCATCCGCCAGGAAGCGAGCGCGGTCGCCTGTCTTGTACAGGCGAGCGCCCGGGACGGTGGAGAACGGGTGGGGCCGGTACGTGAACGCGGTGAGCTCGGGACGGTCGAAGTAGCCGCGCCCCAGGCGCTCACCGGAGACGTACAGCTCGCCCGGGACACCAACGGGGACGGGCTGCAAGAGCGCGTCGAGGATGAAGAGGGGCCCGTTGGAGAGCGGGCGGCCGATGGGGACGGGGACGCCCAGAGCGGGAGGTGCGTCCACGAGATGGAAGGAAGAGAAGACGGTGCACTCGGTGGGGCCGTAGCCGTTGACGAGTCGTTCCGGCGGGCCGTGCTGGAGCACTTCACGCAGGGCCAGCGGATCCGCGGCCTCGCCACCGAAGACGAGCGTCTTCAGGCCCTTGAAGGCACCGGGCATCTGGCGTGCGAGCAGGTGGAGCACCGCCGTGGTGACGAACATCACGGAGACGCGGCCCTCCTGGACCTGGGCCGCGAAGTCCTGGGGCGAATGGGCGGGGCTGGCGGTGATGCCGATGAGCTGCGCGCCGTGAAGCAGGGCGCCCCAGATCTCGAAGGTGCTCGGGTCGAAGGATGCGTTGGAGGCCTGGGCGACACGGTCGGAAGCCGCGAAGGGATGCAGCAGGGAATCGAACGCGAGCGCGAGGACACCCCGGTGGAGGATGGCGCTGCCCTTGGGCCTGCCCGTGGAGCCCGAGGTGAAGATGACGTAGGCCAGGTTCTCCGGTCCGGAGGTCGGAGGAAGGGGCGCGGTGGAGAGGCGACCCAATGCGTCCGCATCGGTATCGAGGCAGACGGTGGCACCGGAGAAGTGCGGGAGGCGCTCACGCTTGTGCTGGTGAGCGAGCAGGACGCTGACGCGCGCGTCCTGGAGCATGAAGGCCAGACGTTCGGAGGGGTGCGAGTCGTCGAGGGGCAGGTAGGCGCCGCCCGCCTTGAGGACGGCCAGCATGCCGACGATGAGGTCCGCGGAGCGCTCGACGCAGAGGCCGACCAGGACCTCGGGGCCCACGCCCAGTGAGCGCAGGTGCCAGGCGAGCTGGTTGGAGCGCTCATCAAGCTGACGGTACGTGAGGGTGTGGACGCCGTAGGTGACGGCGGGCGCGTCGGGCGTGCGGGCGGCCTGGAGGGCGAAGCGCTCGTGGACGCAGAGGTCGCGGGGGAAGTCGACGGTGGCGTCGTTCCATTCGCGCAGGACGCGGTGCCGCTCCCCTCCAGGAAGCAGGGGCAGCGAGGCGATGGGACGCGAGGGCCAGGCGACGGCGGCCTCCAGGAGCGTCTGGAGGTGGGACGCCATGCGCTGGATGCGCTCGGCGTCGAAGAGGTCGGTGTCGTACTCGAAGGTGGCGCGCAGCCCCTCCGGTGACTTGGACATGAAGAGGATCAGGTCGCACTTCGACGTCCCGGTGCGCAGCTCCCACGGCTCCGCGGCGGTGACCAGCTGGAGCGCGGTGGAGGGGTGCGGATCCAGGGTGGGGGTCTGCAGGACGAACATCACCTGGACGACCAGCGCGTGGCTGAGGATGCGCTCGGGGTGGAAGTCCGCGACGAGCTTCTCGAAGGGAAGCTCCTGGTGTGCATAGGCGCCGAGCGTGACCTCGCGCACGCGCCGCATCAGTTCGATGAGGCTGGGCGCACCTGACAGGTCCTGCCGCAGCGCGAGCGTGTTGACGAAGAGCCCGACGAGCCCTTCAAGCTCCGGACGGACCCGACCGGCGAGCGGCGTGCCGACGATGAGGTCCTGCTGCCCCGTGTAGCGATGCAGCAGGGCGCTGAACCCGGCGAGCAGGCCCATGAACAGGGTGACGTTCTCCTGGCGGCAGAGGTCCTCGATGGCCTGGGACACCTCGGGGGAGAGCCGGAACGTGTGCGTGTTGCCCTTGAGGCGGTGGATGGGCGGACGGGGCCGATCCATGGGCAGCTCCAGCAGGAGCGGCGCGCCCGCGAGCTGCTTGCGCCAATAGCTCAGCAGCCGCTCCAACCTGTCGTCCCGGAGCCATTGCCGCTGCCACACGGCGAATTCGACGTACTGGACGGGCAGGGGAGGCAGTGTGGAGGGACGCTTCGCCGCGGGGTCCGCGTAGAGGGTCCGAAGCTCACGAAGCAGGACCTGCAAGGACCAGCCATCCGAGACGATGTGATGGAGGGTGAGGAGGAGCAGGTGGTCGTCCTGGCGGAAGCGGAGCAGGGTGCCCTGCAACAGCGGGCCCGTGCTCAGCTCCAGCGGGCGCTCAAGCTCCAGACGCGTCTGCCGGGCCGTCTCCGCCGCCTGCTCCGCGGGAGGCAGGTCGCTGACATCCACCTTCCGAAGGACGAAGGGATGGACGGGGAGGATGCGCGTGACGAAGTCGGTTTCGGTCTCCGCGAAGACGGTCCGGAGCGATTCGTGGCGGCGGGTCAGCTCGGTGAGGCTGCGCTCCAGCAGGGAGACGTCGAGCGGTGAGGTGATGCGGTAGGCGCCGGGGATGCGGAACGTGGCGGTTCCGGGGTGGAGCTGCTCCACGAACAGGATGCGCTCCTGCGCGAAGGAGAGCGGCTGATCGCCCTCGTGCGGGAAGGGAACGAGCGCGGGTCCCTGCTCGGTGACGTCGATGCGCTGTGCGGCATCCACGGCCTCCGCCATGAGGGCGAGGGTCGGCGTGTCGAAGATCTGCGGAATGGGCATCCGCAGGTGGAACGTCTCGTTCACCCGCGTGACGAGCTGGGTGCCGAGCAGGGAGTGGCCGCCCAGGGAGAAGAAGTCGTCGTTGAGCCCGACCCGGTCCACTTCGAGGACGGCGGCCCAGATGCCGCTGAGTGCGATCTCCGTGGGCGTGGACGGAGGCACGTAGGAGAGGTCATCGCCGCGAGCAGGCACCGGGGCGGGCAGCGCGCGACGGTCCACCTTGCCGTTGACGGTGAGGGGCAGCGAAGGGAGCGAAGTGAAGGACGCGGGCACCATGTGCTCGGGGAGGCGTTCGCGAAGCCAGGAGCGCAGCGCTGAGACGTCGGGAAGCGCGTCGTGGGGAACGACGTAGGCCGCCAGCCGCCGGTCGCCTCCGGCTTCCAGTGCGATGACCGAGGCGTCCTTGATGGCGGGATGCAGGCGGAGGGCCTCTTCGATCTCCCCCAGCTCGACGCGGTAGCCACGGATCTTCACCTGATGATCCGCGCGGCCGAGGTACTCGATGCGGCCATCCGCCAGGAAGCGGGCGCGGTCGCCCGTCTTGTACAGGCGAGCGCCCGGGACGGTGGAGAACGGGTGGGGCCGGTACGTGAGCGCGGTCAGCTCAGGGCGGTGGACGTAGCCGCGCCCCAGGCGTTCACCGGAGACGTACAGCTCACCGGGGACGCCGATGGGGACGGGCTGAAGGAGTGAATCAAGGATGAAGAGGGGGCCGTTGGAGAGCGGGCGGCCAATGGGGACAGGGGCGCCGAGTGCGGGAGGCGCGTCCACGAGGTGGAAGGACGAGAAGACGGTGCACTCGGTGGGGCCGTAGCCGTTGACGAGCCGCTCCGGTGGGCCGTGCTGGAGGACTTCGCGCAGGGCCAGCGGATCCGCGGCTTCACCGCCAAGGACGAGCATCTTCAGGCCCTTGAAGGCGGCGGGCTCCTGGCGTGCGAGCAGGTGGAGCACCGCCGTGGTGACGAACATCGCGGAGACGCGGCCGTCCTGGACCTGGGCCACGAACTCGTGGGGCGAGTGGGCAGGACTGGCGGTGATGCCGATGAGCTGCGCGCCGTGCAGCAGGGCGCCCCAGATCTCGAAGGTGCTCGGGTCGAAGGACGCGTTGGAGGCCTGGGCGACTCGGTCGGAAGCCGAGAAGGGGTGCAGCAGGGGGTCGAAGGCGAGCGCGAGGACACCCCGGTGGAGGATGGCGCTGCCCTTGGGCCTGCCCGTCGAGCCCGAGGTGAAGATGACGTAGGCCAGGTTCTCCGGCCCGGCGGTGCGCGGCAGCGCGTCGGTGGGCTGTTGCCTCAACAGCGCGGCGGCGGCGTCCGAGTCGAGGCAGAGGGTGGTGCCGCCGAAGGGAGGCAGGCGCTCCAACTTGCTCTGGTGGGCGAGCAGGACGTTGACGCGAGCATCCTGGAGCATGAAGGCCAGGCGCTCCGAGGGATGGGAGGCGTCGAGGCACAGGTAGGCCCCGCCCGCCTTGAGGATGGCGAGCATGCCGACGATGAGGTCGAGGGAGCGGTCGACACAGAGTCCGACGAGGGCCTCGGGCCCCACACCCAGCGAGCGCAGGTGCCAGGCGAGCTGGTTCGAGCGCTCATCGAGCTGACGGTAGGAGAGGGTGCGGGAGCGATAGGTGACGGCGGGAGCGTCGGGCGTGCGGGCAGCCTGGAGGGCGAAGCGCTCGTGGATGCAGAGGTCGCGGGGGAAGTCGACGGTGGCGTCATTCCATTCGCGCAGGACGCGGTGCAGCTCGGCCGCGGGAAGCAGGGGCAGCGAGGCGATGGAGCGTGACGGCTGCGCGACGGCGGCCTCCAGGAGCGTCTGGAAGTGGGTGGCCATGCGCTGGATGCGCTCGGCGTCGAAGAGGTCGGTGTCGTACTCGAAGCTGGTGCGCCAGCCTTCCGGTGACCGCGCCACGCTGAGGACCCAATCGCAGCGGGCGCGGACTGCATCGGCGGGCTGCTCCTCCAGCGGTGCGAAGACGAACAGCACCTGGAACACCGGCGCATGGCTGAAGCCCTGTGACGCCGCGAGCTTCTCGAACGAGGGCAGGCGGTGGGGGACAGCCATCTGATGGAGCGACTGGATGCGCGCCATCAGGTCCACGAACCGGGGGTTGTCGGAGAGGTCCTGGCGCAGCGCGAGGACCCCCTCATCCGCCGAAGTGCCCACGACCAGCTCATCCTGCAGGGAGTACCGGTGGAGCAGGGCGCTGAAGCCCGCGAGCAGGGGCACGAAGAGCGGCACCGCTTCCCGCTGGGCCAACGTCTCCAGGGCCGTCGAGAGCGGGGCGGAGAGCCTTCCTTGGAGAGTGCCCCGCTGGAGTCGCTGCGCGGGAGGCCGGGGCCGATCCGTCGGAAGCTCCAGGAGCGCCGGGGCGCCGGAGAGCTGACGCTTCCAGAAGGAGACGGAAGCGTCGGGAAGGAGGGGCTCCGGCGTCATCTGGGATTCCTTTCAACGGGGCGCAGTCGGGAGTGCAGGATACCCGAGGAACCACATCTGGCCGAAAGGAGTTGCGCCGGTGCCGCCGCGCAGAACAGACAGATACAGGTGCGAATGTAGTGCCTCATGACGCGACCGGCGGTGCTCCTCCTTCCGTCCGTGATCCGCCACGATGGAAGTTCATGCATGATTTTCCGAGTCCCCGGCTCTTGGGAGGGATGGGGCGGAATTCATGGGCCGCTCCTTGAAGCCGGGGGGAGACGTGCTGCGGATTTTCGGGTGGATGATGGGGGTGATGGTCCTTGGCTGTGCTGCGGGGGGGCCAACCCGAGGGAATCACCTGGAGGCTCGGCTCCAGGAGGCGCAGAAGGCCTATGCCACGGCGCTCCTCCTCTCCGAGGAGGGCAGGTACGCCGAGGCCGTGACGCAGGGTGAACATGCGCTCGTGCTCCGGGAAGCGGTGCTCGGGAGCGCGCATCCAGACGTCGCCAACTGTCTGAACCTGCTCGGTGAGTTACACCAGCTTCAGGGAGACCTTGACCAGGCCGAGCCACTGCTTCAACGCGGGCTCGCCATCCGGGAAGCCGCATTCGGCGACAACGTTCTCACCGTTGCCGACGAATACCAGACCTTCGACTCTCCCTACGTCACCGCAGCACTGTACGTTCGGGTTGACCCACTCTACGAGCGCGAAAGCACCCTGCGGTATGGGGTCATGGGCACCTACTCCCAGCGAGAGGCGGTCATCGACAATCTCTTCTACCCCTACGCGGAAAACAAAGCATTTCCCCGAACGGAGCTGCGCTCCGCGAGAGAGCGCGCCATTCGGGACGCGGCGTTCGGCAAGAACCATCCCGACATCGCGGATTCCCTCAACAATCTCGCCAGGCTCTATCATGAGCAGGGATTGTACGAGCGGGCCAGACCTCTCTACGAAAGAGCGCGTGCCATTCGGGAAACGGCCTTTGGCAAGGACCACCCCGAGGTCGCGGACTCCCTCAACAACCTCGCCAACCTCTACCAGGACCAGGGATTGTACGAGCGGGCCCAGCCCCTCTACGAAAGCGCGCTCGCCCTTCGGGAAGCGGCCTTCGGGAAGAACCATTCCACCGTCGCCGATTCCCTCCACAACCTCGCCAATCTCTATCAGGCACAAGGGATGTCCCGGCGGGCCGAGCCTCTCTACGAGCGAGTGCTCTCCATTCGGGAGTTGACGCTCGGCAAGCACCATCCGGCCGTCGCCGCTCCGCTCAACAACCTCGCCAGCCTCTATCAGGCGCAGGGGATGTACGCCCGGGCGGAGCCGCTCTACGTGCGCGCGCTCGCCATCTGGGAAGCGGCCCTCGGAAAGAGCCACCCTCACGTGGCCGCCGCGCTCAACAACTTGGCCACCCTCTACCGGGATCAGGGCTTGGATGACCGGGCCGAGCCGCTCCAGGAGCGCGCACTCACCCTCTGGGAAGAGGCGTTCGGCAAGAACCATCCCGACGTCGCCGGCTCGCTCAACAACCTCGCCAGCCTGTATCAGGAGCGGGGGCTGTATGGCCGCGCCGAGCCGCTCTATGTGCGCGCGCTCGCCATCCGGGAGGCGGTGTTCGGCAAGAACCATCCCGACGTCGCCGGCTCGCTCAACAACCTCGCCAGCCTCTACCGGGACCTGGGGTTGTACGACCAGGCCGAGCCACTCTATGTGCGAGCACTTGCCATCCGGGAAGCGGCCCTTGGCAAGAATCACCCCGACCTCGCCGCCTCCCTCAACAACCTGGCACTGCTCAGGATGGCCAGACATCGGCTCGACGCGGCTGTTCCGCTGTTCGCGCGCGCCTTCGCCGTGTCCGAGCAGCGCCTGCGCCAGGAGGCCCTCGACTTCTCCGAAGCGCGCCTGGCCAACTTTCTCCAGTTCCTACGAACGGACGAGGAACGCCTCTATGCGCTGGTGCGCGCGCATCCCGAAAACACCGCCGTGAAGCGTCTGGCCCTGAGCGCCGCCCTGCTCCTCAAGGGCCGCTCGGTCGAGGAGACCGCCGGGATCTCCCGTGCGGTCTACCGGAGCCTGGGCGCCCAGGAGCGCGACACCTTCAAGCAGTTGCGTGAGCTGCGCACCCGGTTGGCCAGCCTGTCACTCCAGGGCCCGGGCTCGCGCCCTCTGGCGGCCTATCAACAACAACTCCAATCGCTCGCGGAGCAGGGTGACGCCCTCGAAGCCCTCCTTGCCAGGCGCTCCGCGCCCCTGCGCGCGTTGGCGGCGCTGCCGGGGCCCGCGGACATCGTCGACCGGGTCGCCGCGGCCCTGCCCGGGGAGGGTGCGCTCGTCGAGTTCATCACCTATCAGGACCGCTCGCTCGTGCCCGGACCCGGCAACCCCCAGCCACACTTCCGCTGTCTCGCGTTGGTGCTCCTGCCAGATGCCAGCATTCACGTCCTCGACCTGGGCCCTGCCAACCCCATCGACCTTGCCGCCTCGCGCCTGCGAGACGCCCTGGCCAATCGCGATGCGGCCTTCCAAACTCAGGCCCAGGCGCTCTACCAACGCGTCTTCCAACCCCTGCTCCCCGTGTTGGGGAGGGCGCACCGCCTCTTCCTCTCGCCGGATGGCCAGCTGGCCCTGGTGCCCTTCGCCGCCCTGCACGATGGCGAGCAGTTCCTCGTGGAGACCCACGACTTCACCTACCTGACCTCGGGGAAGGAGCTGCTGCCGCGTCTCCAGCCGACAGTCCCCGCCACCTCCGTGGTCGTCCTGGCGGATCCGGACTTCGGCGCCCCGCTCCCGCCAACAGGTCCATTTTGGGCCACGCGCTCCGTCTCCCTCGAACACTTGTTCTCCCCGCAGCGCGAGGAGCTGGCGCACCGGGCCTGGAACCTCGTCCCATTGCCAGGCTCCCGCGAGGAGGCCGAGGCCATCCAGCGCCTGCTTCCCCAGGCCCAGCTCTTCCTGGGGCCGGAGGCCACCAAGGAGCGCCTGCTGCACGTGCCGACGCCCGGCATCCTCCACCTGGCCACCCACGGCTTCTTCCTGGAGGACGCCCCCGTGCCCACGCACTCCCGCGCCGTCGGACACTTTGGCGCGCTGGGGGAGGACCCTCTCACCCCGCGCCCGCCGGACCCCCTGCTGCGCTCCGGCCTGCTCTTCGCGGGAGCCAATGCGCTGACGTCGCCTACCTCCAGCCCCCGTCCATCCGCCTCCGACAGCGCGCTGGCGACGGCCCTGGAGCTGGCGGGCCTCAACCTGTGGGGCACCCAGCTCGTGGTCCTGTCCGCCTGTGACACCGGCAGGGGCGACGTGAAGCTGGGCCAGGGCGTGTATGGGCTGCGCCGGGCCTTCCTCGTGGCGGGAGCGGAGACCGTGGTGATGAGCCTGTGGAAGGTCGACGACGTGACGACCCGTACTCTCATGGAGGCCTATTACCGCCACCTGCTGATGGGGGAGGGCAGGGCCACCGCGCTCCGCGAGGCGATGCGTGAGTTGCGGCTGGCCCTGCCGCACCCGCACCACTGGGCGCCATTCATTGCCATGGGCCAGGATGCGCCTCTGCGATTGCCCGCCTCGTGGCAGGCAGCCCGCTGATTCCGTGCATGATTCTCCAGCTCACGGACTCTCTCTCCTGTAGGCCTGTTGTGCGGTCCTTTTCGAACATCGGAGAGAATGTGATGAAGAAGTCTTGGATTGCCTGCCTGCTCCTTCAGGTTCCAGCACTTGCACAAGCCGGAGCTCCGGCTTCCCCGAAGCCTGGGGTGTCCGACGTCGAACGCTACGCGCGCCGGTGCCAACCCCAGTCCGCCCAGCGCATCGCCAGACCCCAGGGAACGATGCTGTGGGGCACCCGTCGTGACTGGAATACCGAGAAGGCCTCCGGGGAGCACGAAAGCGTGCTCGTCTCCGCCGACCTCGCGCCCCTGCGCCGGGCGGAGAACGGGGTGCAGGCGCTGCGACTCGAGGGCGGACACCTGGAAGCATCCCCCGTGCCGCGGGCAGGGACCGCCATCAGCGGGGTCGTTGGCGCCGTGCTCCAGGGCAGCGCCAGCGACGGCAAGCCCGTGGAAGTGGCCATCTGCGGCGCCGAGCCCTCCGCCGAGGATCCTGGAATGGTCTTCTACCGCATCGAGGCGTGGAACGCGGTGGCGCAGGAGTGGGAGAACCCCTGCGTCGCGGTGGACCGCGATACCGCCCCCCGGGCCCTCGCGGTGAGCGGCGTCTGGGATGCCAGCGGGGCCCGTCAGGCCGTTCCGGGCAAGTTCACCTTCGCCTGTCAGAACGGCGCCATCACCAAGTGCGTCCTCTGGGGGTACAAGCCCTGGTCCTGCCGCGACGGGCAATCCATGACCGACCTGCACCAGGCCTGCACCCGCATGGCGCGCGCGGACTATTGTGGCGACGGACAAAGCCATACACGCCAGAACACCACCATCGACATCTATGATCGTCTCGGCGTGATCCAGCGGACGGTCACGACCTCGCGGGAGTGGGATCCCGCGAAGGCTGCCTTCGAGGCAGCCTGGGCACCGGACGGGGCGACCTGTATTTCGCGCACCCGCGACGGCCGTGCGCTGGAGACAGTCCTCCAGGAGTGTCCGCACCGGTTCCAGGCTGGCGCGGTGACTGACCTGGGCGAGGGGGAGCGCTGCACGGTGCGACGGACGGACGTGAGCGCTGGGGCTGGGCTGCTGCGGAACCTGTCGTATGCAGCCCCGCAGAGCCCTGTCTCTCCAGGCAAGGGCCCGTAGGCCTTGTCTGCTCCGCGGTGTCTGGGACCATACCCTTGCAGATTCTTTTGCATCATCTCCGGCCACGTCGGCTCATTCGATTTGGCGGGTCGAACGCCGTTCACCCGTGCCATGCACTTTTCCCCAGACGGAGCACACACATGCGCAAGCTGATGATGAAGTTCCTGCTGACTGTCTCGGCGGTCCTCACCCTCGCACCCGCGCCCGCGCTGGCCCTGAGGCCCCCCTGTGACACGAGATGCACTGAGCTAAACGGCGTGATTGCCCCGTGCTCCGTTCTTTGTACGAAGCCCTGGAGCATCGAGCTCCTCACCTGCGGTGAGTGGGTGGCGTCCTACGGGCACATGTACCCGGACAACATCTGCGCGCCTGGCTTGGCGCCCGAGGCGTCGTGCGACGCTGTGGCGCAGGACTCCGAGGACGGCTCGGAGGAGGTCTGCCGCGAGCCCGGGCAGCCCGAGGAGGGCTGACGTCTCATCCATCAGGCGACGCCGGCACTCCAGTCTCCGGCGTCGCCGTCGGAAGCCAGTCCAGTGTCAGCGCCCATCGAACATCTTTACTGAATTGCCGGTTAGATCATTTTTCCAGAATTTGATAAATCCCCGCCGAGTCATGGCGGACTGCCCGCCGTGACCTCCACTTCGAGAGGGGCGGGAGCACCGTGCGTTCAGGATATTTGAAGAGCTTCTGGGGACCGGCGGCCTTGCTGGCTGTCGCAGGCAGCCTGGCGGGATGTGGTCCGGAGGACTCATCCCCCGTGAATCTACCTCCCGCGGAGATCGGGACGGCTCGATCCAGCCTGTACGAGGGGTCCGACCCGAAGCTGGTGTTCCGCTACCGCGCCTCCGGCACGGGCGCGAGTGACGGTGACATCACGGGCTCCGTGGGCGCCGCCGCGACGATTGCCCGAGGCGGCTCCGGCAATACCGAGTTCATGAGCTTCACGTATCGCCCCTTCACCGCGGGCGCATACAAGGCCACTGCCACGGCCCCCGTGCAGTCCGCCACTGGCTTCACCATCATTGCTCATTTCAAGCCGGACACGGCTTCGCTGACGGGCCGGCGGACGATCTACTCGGACCAGGGGGGCGGGGGGATCGCGCTCGACATCGTGGATGGTCGCATGCAGGTGCAATGGCATGACGGCACCGGGTATCAGTCCGTCACGGCCACCAATTATCCCATCAACACCAACTGGCACTACGTCGTCGCGGCGGTCACCATCAACAGCGGCACGCCGGCCAGCAGCCACGCGCGCATCTACGTCGATGGTCAGGAGCGCATCGACGTCTCCCCGATTCCGGGGGCCCAGACCGTGAAGAACAGCGGGCAGCCCGGCTGTGTCGCGGCCGAATGTGATGGCACCGGCAGCACCCGGGGACCGGTGGGGGAGTACTTCGTCGGCCGCATCGCGACCGCGGAGGTCCTCAACTATCCCCTGTGGTCGAGGAGCTATCTCTTCTCCCAGCTCAACGACGGAGGCTGGTACGCGGGGCTGCCCTCCTATTTCGACTACACGCCAGCGGTCCCGGATACTCGCACGGAGGTCAACCGCACGAAGTACCGGAGGATGGCGGATGCCATCAACGAGCCGCAGGGAGGCAACAACTTCCCGCAGTTCGATGACATGCGGACCAAGGTCACCCGGCGCATCTCAACCCCGTACCTGAATGACGGCTTCGTGTATCAAGGCGTGTCCGTTGGCACGACCACCACTCCGAACGACACGATGTACATGGTGGGGCACTACGAGCCGGACCCGGACCTGGAGGAGGGGATGGTCATCGTCCCGGAGGTCGACATCACCGGCTGCGCCACCGGGACCTGCGCTCCCAAGGTCCGGAGGACCTACCGCCTCGTGAGCGCAACCGGAGCAGAGCTGTACGGCGTCCACCCGGGGAGCGTGGCCCGGGTGGGCAACATCCTGTATGTCAATTCACTCCGGAACGCGACCACGGGCATCGGAGGCCTGCTTCGCTTCGACCTCACGGCGCCTCGGACCACCTGGCACCCCGCGGACCCCGTGACAGGCCGTCCTGCCATCGAGGATCTCAAGCTCGTCAGCAGCAACACCAGCCTCTGCGGGGGGGCCAGCATCTCCTACGACTCGATCGCCAACCGGATGTATTGCTTCACCAGCGGGGCCAGGCTCATCAACGGGTTCAACCTGAACGCGGATGGCTCGCTGCCGGACAGCACCCCGGAGGTGACCTGGACGATCCCCGCGGCACCGTACACCCAGGGCGGCTATGACTATCAATTGCAGGGAGGCGCGGTCTATCACCCGGGCAATACAGCGGGGAATCCGTGCTTCGTGCTCCACTTCTCCGGAGGAGAGAGCAACCCGTCCGCGCTGAACAACTTCTGCCCGTCCACCTCCACGACCGTCGCCCCGAGCCTCGCCAACGCGCTCGCCACGAATGGCGAAGGGGTCGTGGTCACGACGGACGGAATGGTCTGGGGCATCACCGAGGGAGCCTCCAAGAAGATGCAGAAGGTGGGCTCCTCCTCGATTGTGCTGGCGCCCTGGGTCTGGGGCATCCCGCGATCCACGATGGGCATCCAGTAGTCGGCCCTGCTGAAGCGCCCCGGCCGTCCGCGTCAGTGACGGCTGGGGCGTCAACTGCGTCCTCAGTGCGGCTTGGGTGGAACCGTGTCGAACCGGGGCACCCCGTCCGCGACGTCGTAGTAATCGCCCTTGTCGGCCATGTAGATGTTGAGCGCCACGCGGGTGTGGGTGGGCGTGTCGAAGGCGCCCATCGCGATCCCGATCCAATCGCGCTGGAGCGGATCCCAGAACAGCGACGAACCGCAGACGGAGCAGAAGCCGCGACGCGCCTTCTCGGACGACTGGAACCAGCCGATCTTGTCTTCGCCCGCGATTGTGACCGCTGAGCGCGGCACGTCGGTGGAGACGAAATAATGGCCCGAGTGCTTGCGGCACTTCGTGCAGTGGCAGGCGTCAGGGCCGTGCAACTCGCCCTCCACGGTGAAGCGGACTGCGCCGCACAGGCAGGAACCCCGATGCATGGATGACCTCGTCCGAACGATGGGTTGGGATACTTCTCATACTGCGGGCGCTACGGCGGCCCATGGAGTTCACTCGCGCAGGAATTGTGCACTTCCTTCCCTGTGTCGCGTTTTTCATTCCCCTCGTGTTTCGAAGGGACTCCCGGGACCACGGTGACTCCGCGTTAAGGACACGTTGCGGAGAGTGCGTGGTTGGCGCGAGCATGCGGTCCACTGCTCGCCCCCTGGCGGGCGGTCATCACCCTCAAGGAGTGTTGAGCACATGCAAATCCCCCGGACTTCCGGCTGTAGGACGCTGCTCGGAACGCTGCTGTGTACCCTTTCCCTCGCAGCCTGCGGCCCGGCCCCGGAGGCGGAGCCCACCGCCAACACTCCCATGGGCACGGAGCAGCAGCCCGTCGTCTACGGAACCGACAACCGCACGGACGTGTACGCGCACGGGGACGCCACGCTGCGCGCCCGCGCTCAGCAGTCCACCGTCGCGCTGATGAACCCGTCGGACTTCAACACGACCAACCCCAACAACGTCACCTTCAACGCGTCCACGCTGCGCTCCGCGTACAACCTCTGCACCTCCGAGCGCTTCCTGGACGACCCGACCCCGGCCTTCTGCTCCGGTACGCTCATCGACGACGACCTGGTGCTCACGGCGGGCCACTGCATCACCAGCGCGTCGGCCTGCAGCAGCACGCGCTTCGTCTTCAACTTCTACCGCACGGCCGCCGGCACCCTGCAGACGGTGACGACCGCGGACATCTTCTCCTGCCAGGCGATTGTCGCGCGCCAGCAGGCCACGGTGGGCGGGCGCAACCTGGACTTCGCCGTCGTCCGGCTGGACCGGCCGGCCACCCCGCGCTTCACGCCCGCCCCCATTCGCGCGGGCAACGCCGCGCTGGCCGTGGGCACCAACGTGACGGTCATCGGCTCGGGCAGCGGCATTCCCTTCAAGATCGACTCGGGCGGCTCGGTGCGTGACGCGCGCGCGGGCACGCTGGACTACTTCGTGGGCACCACGGACACGTTCGGCGGCAACTCGGGCTCGGGCGTGTACGAGAACAGCGGCTACACGGTGGCCGGCATCCTGGTGCGCGGCGAGACCGACTACAAGACCAACGGGAGCTGCAGCATCGTCAACACCTGCACGGAGACGGGCTGCCGCGGCGAGGACATCACCTACGTGCGGCCGGCCATTGACGACTACTGCGCGGTGGCGACCAGCACGCGCCTGTGCGCGGGCTACCCGCCGCCCCCGACGCCGGTGACGTTCACCTTCACCGCCACCAACACCAACAGCGCCAACCAGAACACCGTCAACCGCAACGTCACCCTGGCCGCCGGGCAGACCCTCAAGTTCGGCACCTGCACGGTGCCGGGCTCCTCCGGCACGGGTGACACGTACCTGCGCCTGTACAACGGCACCACCCAGGTGGCCTCCAACGACGACGCCTGCGGCACGCTGTCCTACGCGAGCTTCAAGGCCACGACGGCGGGCACCTACCAGATCCGCGCCGGCTGCTACACCAGCGGGAGCTGCAGCGGCACGGTGTCGTACACCGTCCAGTAGTCCCAGAAGGACCGGCGCGGGCGGTGGCGTCCGTCACCGCCCGCGCCGGGCTCGAGTCCCTCGAGGGGCTGAAGCGCAGCGGCTGAACCCTTTCACACGACAACTGCCTTGACGCTCACCGCAGCCTTCCTCCTTCGCCATCGGACGGAAGAAGCCAGGTCCGTCTTGACGAAGGCAGCGCAAGGGCAAGATCTGGTTGCCTTTGCGGTCTCCGAGGCGTTGAAGTATTGGGCTGATGGCGCCTGGAACCTGAGTGATGCAGGCCGGGGTCAGCGAAACGCGTCAACGATGTAGATGCCTGCGCGAGAGAATTCGAGCACCGCGCTTCCCGGGCGAGGGCCCGGCCTCTTCAACAGCCCACCACGACCGAGTCTCGCGACGGCGCAGATAGGGAGCGGTTCTCCATCTGGGGGACGCGCTTCGTAGTACCGGATGACGACGTTCGGACCACCGGTCCAGATCTGGCCGTACAGGCGAGTCACGGGAGACAGGGGCCCAAGATCTTCGGTCAGGTAGCTTTCAACGGGACCATCATTGACGATGATGGATTGCTGGCTGGTCTGGTTGGCGTCGATTTCCGCAGTCGAACTGTCACCCGGTCGGAGCTGGAGGATCTTCATCACCTCCAGGGCCTTTTCCGAGCAGGCCTGGGGCCCAGGCCCGCCGTCCGGGCGAGTGGAAACGCTGGAGCCCGCACAGCCAAAGCTGAGGCATGAGATCGCGGCCAGGGACCGGAGGAGTGTGACGTTCATCGGGAGCATGGAGGGCGCTCTTACTGCCCGGGCCCCTGTTCGCCAAGCTGCACGCGGATGCATTCTGTTCGCCCTGCGTGTCACCGGCGCTCCTGGGGCATGAGTTCGACATAGGCCTGCCGGAGCCCTCCATCCCTGAAGATTTCCACGACCAGCCTGTCGCCGTCCCTGTTCGAGTCGAACGAGGCCAGGTCCGTGACCATCGCGATGCGCCCGGTGGACCCCGGCGCGATGGCGGACGGGGTCATGCGCAGCGCGAAGGGCCGCGACTCCCGCGTGGTCCAGGTACTGAGCCGCGCGGCCTGAAGCGTCCAAGGCCGCACCGGATCCTTGTTCTTCATCGTGAACACAACTGCAACCTTCCTCTGCGCCACCTTTCCCTTGGGGACGAGGACTGAGACTGCAATCTCGATTTCGTTCTCGATCTGGAGCCACTTCTGGGCTTCCTTGAACGGCGTCATCGCGATCTCATTTTGGGCCAGGAGCGCGGCGAGGGCATGCTCGACCGAGGTTTCCTCTTCACGCTTTTGATGGTTCTCCGCCCTGAGTGTCCTGACCTCCTTGCGCTTCTCCGCAAGCGCCTGTCGAACCGCGTCCGGAGCTTCCGGGTCGGGGTAGACGTCAACCTGACTGTCCACCTGGGGCTTCGCGGAGGTGACGGTGAATGGAATCTCCGTACCGTCCAGGAGCGTCACCAGCAGGATGAAACGATCTTCGGGTGCAAGATCCCGAAGCGGGACGACGACCACGGATCGTCCACCCACAAGAAGGGGCTCGAACCGGCCTTCCCAGCCCAGGAGCTTTGTCCGGGTCGGGTCGGAAGCAGTTGGAAAGCGCAGCGTGGTCGCTACGCCTCCGGCAACGTAGAGCTCCGTCGCTTCTTCCTTCGGGTTCTTCGAGAGGTAGACGCTTTTCGGCCTCGGCGACTCGGAGAGGCTCGACGGGCAGGGCGGCTCTTGAGCTTCAGCGCTCACGGACATCAAAAGCAGGGCGAAGAGCGCTGCCTTTTGAAGTCGGTCGGCTACGGAGGTAGTCATGGGGTTTGACTACCTACCACGTAGAGCTTCTGAAGGCCTCCCCCAGCCCTTCGCCTGCGTCCATCCGCCCCAGCACCCGGTCCGCCGTGTGCTGCGGCGGACCGGGGTGAAGTGGCATGGCGCAAGAGTTCGTGCCCGACGTCCTCTGGCTCCCCGTTGGCGGGCGTCAGCGCCTGACGCAGGTCAGCCTGTCCACGCTCTGTGCCCACTGGGCCGTCGGGAGCGCGGTGCACCGCCTGGATCCGTTGAAGTGGAGGGCATTCCTGAACGGAGGGCCCACGGTTCCGCCGGTCAAGCTCGGATCGTTCTCGCCCAGGACACCGTCCTTGCAGAACAACACCAGATCCAGCCCGCCGTTCGGGAAGTCATTGCAGTCGGAGGGACACGACACCGGGTAGAGCGTCCTGCTCGTCCCGCTGGCGATGGCGGACCCATCACCGAACACACAGCCATCCCCGACCAGCGCCGTCGGGGCGGACTGCATCGGCGAAGCGCCCACCGAAGCCGTTTCCCCCGGGACCTCACCGCCACAGCCAGACAACGCCACGGCACCCGCCATGACCCCGCCCATCCACGCATGCTTCAAGAACGCCTTGAGAGACAAGTCGATGCTCCGTTCGTAGGGATGACCGCTGGACTGGCCGCGCAGTGGCGACCGTGAAGCAGCCTGCCCGGCCCGTCTGACACGCCCCGCGGAGCACTTCAGCGCGGGGCGGGCGTGGGCCTGGCCTCGAGGGGGTGTCCCCGGGTGCCGGCGGTCCACTCCTGCCAGACGTTGAAGGATTGCATCTGCTCGCCCAGGTCGGTGTCCCGCACGAGCGCCTCCACCTCGGCGCGGCTCTGGCGGGGCAGCTTCTCGTCCATGGTGGCGAAGCCCCACGCGAGCGCGCCCACCACGGCGGCGTTGGCGCGCAGCGTGCGCGCGTCGCACTGTTCGAACTCGTCCGAGCGCGCGTGGTAGTTGGGCCCGTACGTGGCCGGTTCCTGATTGGCGATGAGGTTGGCCACGCCGTGCATCATGAAGTCGAAGTTGTCCGTGCCCACCACCGGCACGTCCACCTGCGTGAAGGGTCCCAGGCCCGTCACCGGCTTCAGGGCCCGGTCCACCAGCGGCACCAGCGCGGGCCGGCCGTTGGTGTAGAAGCCGGTGATGCGTCCGCAGCCGATGTCCACCGACAGCGCCAGGGTGTGCCGGTCCAGCTCCGCCGCGTGCGTGCGCGTGTAGCCGGCCGAGCCGTACATGCCCTGCTCCTCGCCGTTCCACAGCGCGAAGCGCAGGGTGCGCGCGGGCTTCAGCCCCAGGCGCTGCATCTGCCGCGCGAGGTCGATGAGCATCGCGACGTTGGCGCCGTTGTCCAGCGCGCCGCCGCCCAGGTCCCAGCTGTCCAGGTGGGCGCCCAGCACGACGACCTCGTCCGGATGCGTGGTGCCGCGCAGCTCGCCGATGACGTTGCGCGACGTGTACGGGCCACCCGTGCTCAGGTCCAGCGCCGCGGTGAGGTTCAGGGCCGTGCCGGCGCGCAGCAGCCGCAGCGCGCGCTTCGCGCCGTCGCGCTCCATCACCATCATGGGGCGGGTGTTCCTGGGGCCCACCGAGACGCTGTGCCGGTAGAGCTGGTTGCCCGGCCGGCTGCCCATGTAGACGACGCCCGCCACGCCCGCGGTGAACGCGCGGGACTCGATGAGCGCGGCCTCGTTGTACTCGCGGAACAGTCCGTCGACGTCCTTGAGTTCGTCCGTCTCCACCAGCAGGAAGGCGCCCCGGGCCTTCGCACCCACCCGCTTGAAGTCCGCCTCGGTGCCGCGACCCACCTCCAGCAGCGGCGCGGTGAGGCCGCCCCTGGGCGTGGCGGTGGAGAAGGGCATCGCGGCCACGCGCGGAGCGAAGCGCACGCCCTGGCCCTGCAGGGAGGCCGTGGCGCCGCGCTCCAGCCACAGCGCCGGCATGGGGAAGGGCTCCGCGCGTGCCGTCACGCCCGCGGCGCGGAAGCGCTCCAACGCCCATTCCACGGCGCGGGTGTTGGCTTCGGAGCCCGTGGCCCTCCCGCCCACCT
>NZ_RAWG01000650.1 GCF_003611735.1 Corallococcus sicarius
ATCTCGCCTACCTCATCTACACGTCGGGCAGCACGGGCCGTCCCAAGGGCGTTGCCATCACCCAGGGCAATGCCGTCGCCTTCCTGCACTGGGCCCTGGCGACGTACTCGCCTGAAGAGCTCAAGGGCGTGCTCGCGGCGACGAGCCTCAACTTCGACCTCTCGGTGTTCGAGCTGTTCGCGCCGCTCTCCAGCGGAGGCGCCGTGGTGGTGGCACGCAATGCCTTGCACCTGGCGGAGCTGCCCACCGCGTCGGAGGTGACGCTCATCAACACCGTGCCCTCCGCCATGGCTCAACTGGTGCGGCTGGGCGCGGTGCCAGTGGGAGTGCGTGTCATCAATCTCGCGGGCGAAGCGCTGCCGGACACGCTGGCGAAGCAGGTGTACGGCCTGTCCTCCGTGCGGAAGCTCTACAACCTCTACGGCCCGTCCGAGGACACGACGTACTCCACGGGCTCGCTGGTGGGGCGCGAGGAAGTCCCGCTCATTGGTCGGCCTCTGCCTGCCACGCGCGCCTATGTCCTCGACGCCGCCTTGCAGCCGGTGCCCGTAGGTGTCGCCGGTGAGCTGTACCTGGCGGGCGAAGGTCAGGCGCGCGGCTACCTGCTGCGTCCGGACCTCACCGCGGAGCGCTTCGTCCCGGAGCCCTACGGCCCGCCGGGTGGCCGCATGTACCGCACGGGAGACCGTGTCCGGTACCGCGAGGACGGCCGGCTGGAATACCTCGGCCGCGTCGACTTCCAGGTGAAGGTGCGGGGCTTCCGCATTGAGCTGGGGGAAGTCGAAGCCGCGCTGCGCAAAGCTCCGGGCATCAAGGATGCGGTCGTTGTCGCGAAGGGTGAAGCTGCGGACAAGCGGCTCGTCGCCTACGTCGTCGCGAAGGCGGGCGAAACCCTGGAAGCCGAAGCGCTCAAAGTCCAGCTGCGTCAGGGCCTGCCCGAGTACATGGTGCCCTCGGTGCTGATGGTGCTGGAGGCCCTGCCCCTCAACGCCAACGGCAAGGTGGACCGCAAGGCCCTGCCAGAGCCCGAAGCGCCCCAGTCGGGCAGCACCTACCTCGCACCGCGCACGACGA
>NZ_RAWG01000651.1 GCF_003611735.1 Corallococcus sicarius
CCCGTACCCGGAGGATGGGGGCATCCTCATCAGCGAGAGCTTTTTGACCCCTTTTGGAGCGCTTTGTTAACGTCGCGCCCTCGGTTTTCACGCCTCCCCCGGAAGAGTCCCAACGCATGCGCATCGAGGTCGCCGGCAGCACCCACGTCGGGATGAAGCGGAACCACAACGAGGACAACTACCTCGTGCTCACCGAGGAGAACCTCGTGTGCGTGGCGGACGGCATGGGCGGTCACTCGTCCGGAGAGATCGCCAGCCGCATCGCGGTGGACGAGCTGGGTGAGTTCTTCCGCATGACGTCCAAGGACCAGGACGCCACCTGGCCGTTCAAGATGGACAAGCAGCGCAACTACGATGAGAACCGGCTGTCCACCGGCATCAAGCTGGCCAACGCCCGCATCTTCGAGCGCGCCACCGTGGACACGAAGTACAAGGGCATGGGCACCACCATCGTGTCCGTCCACTTCAGCGACACCGCGGCCTACGTGGGCCACGTGGGCGACAGCCGCGTGTACTTCTTCCGCGGCGGCATGCTCCAGCAGGTGACGGAGGACCACTCGCTGCTCAACGACTACCTCAAGGCGAAGAAGCTCACGCCCGAGGAGATCGAGAACTTCCCCCACAAGAACGTCATCGTCCGCGCGCTGGGGATGAAGGAGCAGGTGCAGGTGGACGTCACCCGCGTGGATCCGCTGGAGAACGACGTCTTCCTGCTGTGCTCGGACGGCCTGAGCGGCATGGTCACCGACGCGCAGATGCAGGACATCCTGTCGCGCACGCCGGAGCTGGAGAAGGCGTGCGGCCAGCTCATCGACCTGGCCAACGCGGCGGGCGGCAACGACAACGTCACCTGCGTGCTGGCGCGCTGGCACAACGCCTGAGCCGGAAGGCCCGTGTCCACGGGCCTCCCGCAAGTCCCCCGCCGGGAGCTTCAGCGCCCCGTGAGCGGCGCGGGCACCCGGTGCGGGCCCCACGCGAGCACTTCCGCGAGCGCCTCGCCGGGCGCCACTTCCGTCTCCTCGAACACCGCGCAGCGCTCCAGCCGGGCACCCTGCCCCACCCGAGCC
>NZ_RAWG01000652.1 GCF_003611735.1 Corallococcus sicarius
TCACGAATGGCGAACCGCAGCTCCTTGTCCATCGCCACCGGGGTGATGAGTTCCACCTCGATCGCGATGTTGTCGCCCGGCATCACCATCTCGACGTTCTCCGGCAGCTTCACCGTGCCCGTCACGTCCGTCGTGCGGAAGTAGAACTGCGGGCGGTAGCCCTTGAAGAACGGGGTGTGACGGCCACCCTCTTCTTTCGACAGCACGTAAATCTGCGCCTTGAACTTGGTGTGCGGCGTGATGGAGCCCGGCTTCGCCAGCACCTGGCCGCGCTCCATGTCCTCGCGCTTGAGGCCACGCACCAGCGCGCCGATGTTGTCGCCCGCGCGGCCCTCGTCCAGCAGCTTGCGGAACATCTCCACGCCCGTCACGACCGTCTTCTGCGTCGCGCGCAGACCGACGACTTCGACTTCCTCGCCGACCTTGATGATGCCGCGCTCGACGCGACCCGTCGCCACCGTACCACGGCCGGCGATGGAGAAGACGTCTTCCACGGGCATCAGGAAGGGCTTGTCCGTCGCGCGCACCGGCGTCGGGATGTAGCTGTCCACCGCCTCCATCAGCTTCAGGATGGCCGGCTCGCCGATGTCGCTGGTGTCGCCCTCGAGCGCCTTGAGCGCCGAGCCAGGGACGATGGGGATGCTGTCGCCGGGGAACTCGTACTTCTTCAGCAGGTCCCGGACTTCCATCTCCACGAGCTCGCGCAGCTCGGGGTCGTCCAGCATGTCCACCTTGTTCAGGAAGACGACGATGTAGGGCACGCCGACCTGGCGGGCCAGCAGGATGTGCTCGCGCGTCTGCGGCATCGGGCCGTCCGCCGCCGAAACCACCAGGATGGCGCCGTCCATCTGCGCCGCACCCGTGATCATGTTCTTCACGTAGTCGGCGTGTCCCGGACAGTCGACGTGCGCGTAGTGGCGGTTCTTCGTCTTGTACTCCACGTGGGCCGTGGAGATGGTGATGCCGCGCTCCCGCTCCTCCGGCGCCTTGTCAATCTGGTCGTACGCCATGAACGTGGCGCC
>NZ_RAWG01000653.1 GCF_003611735.1 Corallococcus sicarius
GAGGAAGACATGGGAAGAGGCCTCGCGCGCCCGAGCAGGCGGACGCGCCGCGAAAGGTGTGGGTGGCGGGCCAGCCTGCCTGGGCTCCCCAGGGCAGACCGGGAGCCTCACGGGCACAGCCCGCGAAGAACGTCAGGAGGAAGAGACGCTCAACCCCGCGCGGGCGGGCCCTGCGCCGGACAGTTCACTGTCCGGGGACGGTCAGCCAGCGGCGCCAGCTGGGGCGGCAGGGCATGGGCGAGCAGGCACTGGGCCTGCGCCAGCATGCGGTCGTCGTAGCGCGCCAGCAGCGCGCGCAGCGTGTCCAGCCGGGGAACGAACGACGTGGGCGGTCGGGGACCGATGCCGCCCGGATCCAGCTGATCCCGGGACGCCGGCACCGGCGTGCTCACGAGCGGTGCAGGCAGCAGCCCCGCCTCCCACCGCGCCCGCGGGCCGGAAGGAGCGCGGGTCGCCGGGGAGGCCTGACGCGGGTCCACCGCCGCGCCAGCCCTGTCCGGAGCGCGCGCGGTCGGGGCCATCACCCCCAGCAAGCCCGCGAAGGCCACCGCGCACACGACCGCAGCCAGGGCCAACCTGGACTCGCGGGGGGCTTCTCGCCCGGAGGTGGCGGGGACGGTCGTCATGGCAGGAGGGTGCGACGCGGTGCACCGGGGTGCGACAACCGCTGGCAGCTGAAAACCGTGCCAACGGAATGCCTTTATACGTGCCGACAAGGCCTCGCACCCCGGAAAAACGCACCCTTGGCGACAAAAAACCGGCGTCTTGACGCACTCGGAGGGTTTCAGCCCGGGTTCACATTGACGTTGCCACCTCCCAGAAGGTATCCCCTTCTCCACCGTGAAAATGAGAACCATTCTCAACTTCGACGACGGGCTGGGTGCGGGGGCGGAGCTCGCGCGCGCGCCGGTGGCCCGGGCCAACGTGGTGCGGGGTTCCAGCGGGCTCTTCCAGTCCCAACTGGAGGGTGCGGCGGTCGAGGGCGTGTGGGGACGGTGGGGCGG
>NZ_RAWG01000654.1 GCF_003611735.1 Corallococcus sicarius
GTGGGGTGTCGCTGGAGCGGCTGGGGTTCGCGCTGGAGACGGGGCTGATGCCGGTGGGTGGGGGCGCGCTGCTGGGCGTGCGGGTCACCGCGTCGATGCTGCTGGGGGCGCTCATCGTGCACGGTGTCGTCGCACCCCGGTTGATGGCCGCGGGCCTGGTGCCGCTGGAGGGCGACTTCCTTGCGTGGTCGCTGTGGCCGGGCGCGGCGGCGCTCACCACCGCGTCGCTGTTGCAGTTCGCGCTCCAGGCCCGCGTGTTCGGCCGGGCGCTCCGGGGGCTGCGCTCGCGGGAGCGGGTGGCGCGTCATCCGGTGGAGGCGCTCCAGGTGCCCGGGCGGTGGTTGGCGGCGGGGCTGCTGGTGCTCACCCCGGCGACGGTGGCGCTGGCGCACTCGGGCTTCGGGGTGCCGGTGCCCCACGCGCTATTGGCGGTGGCCCTGTCGTTCGTGCTGTGTCTCATCTCCTGCCGCGTCACGGGGGAGACGGACATGAGCCCGGTGGGGGCGCTGGGGCAGGTGACGCAGCTGACGTACGGCGTGCTCCGGCCCGGTAACGTGGAGGTGAACCTCGCCACCGCGGGCATCACGGTCAACGCGACGTCGTCCGCGGCGGACCTGCTCACGGACCTGAAGGCGGGGCACCTGCTGGGCGCGCACCCGCGCCGCGTGTTCCTGGCGCAGCTCCTGGGCTGTGTCGTGGGCTCGCTGGTGGTGGTGCCGCTGTTCTACCTGCTGGTGCCGGACGCGTCCGCGCTGGGCACGGAGCGCTTCCCGGCCCCGGCAGCCACCGTCACCGCGGGCGTGGCCCGGGTGCTGGCCTCCGGCCTGGGCGCGGTGTCGCCGGACCTGCGCATGGCCATGGCCTGGGCCGCGCTGGGAGCGGCCGTCCTCACGCTGGGCGAGCAGGCGCTGCCCGCGCGCTTCCGCGGTTGGACGCCGTCCGCCGTGGGCGTGGGGCTGGCGTGCCTGCTGCCTGCGTCCACCTGTCTGGGGTTCTTCC
>NZ_RAWG01000655.1 GCF_003611735.1 Corallococcus sicarius
GGGCGGGTGGGGCGCAAGCTGGACCGGCTGCTGGAGGGCTACTCGGCCCGGCTCGCGCGTGTGGCCCTGGCGTCCGCGGAGGCCGGCAACCTCACGCGCGCCATGCGGCAGAACCTGTGGGGCATGTGGCCGCACTTCGTGGGCTATGGCGTCATCACCGGCGCGTGCGCCCTGGCGGGCTTCTTCCTGGAGCCCGTGATGGTGGCGCTGCCGCAGGGGCTGCTGCGGGGGCTCGCGTGGGCGTACCCGGCCATGGCGTGCGTGGCGGCGGCCATCGCCGCGCAGAGCAGCCACGCCAGGCGCGCCCCCCTGTTCGCCGGGCTCGCGGCGGCGGGCGTGACGGTGGCGGTGCTCCTCTCCCGGCTCCAGGAGCGGCCATGAGCGCCCCTCCGCTGAGCACGCCACCCCAGGGCGCCCCGGCCACCCTGCCGCCCGCGCCGCTGCCCCGGACGACGGTGCTGCGCGTCTTCCTGCGCTCGCTCTTCCTCCAGGCGTCGTGGAACCCCAAGGGGATGCAGAACCTGGGGCTGGCGTACGCCGTCTACCCGGCGCTGGAGCGGCTGTACCCGCCGGGCCCCCTGCGGGAAGCGGCGGTGCGCCGGCACCTGGTCTTCTTCAACACCCACCCGTACGTGGCGGCGGCCATCGTGGGCGGCGTCGTCAACCACGAGCAGAAGATTGCCCGGGGGGAGGAGACGCCGGACCGGGTGGTGGGCTTCAAGGCGGCGCTGATGGGGCCGCTGGCGGCGCTGGGGGATGGCTTCTTCTGGCTGTCGCTCAAGCCCGCGGTGGGCGGCCTGTGCGCGGCGATGGTGCCCTTGCTGGGCGTGTGGGCGGTGGCGCTCTTCCTCGTGCTCTACAACCTGGTGCACCTGCTCCTGCGCATCCGGCTGTACTGGTTGGGGCTGAGCCTGGGAGACCGGTTGGTGGAGGCCGTCGCGCGGGTGAACCTTCCCGCCAAGGGGGCGCGCCTGCGGGGTGTGGCGGCGGCGAG
>NZ_RAWG01000656.1 GCF_003611735.1 Corallococcus sicarius
CCCCCGTCGCCGCCAGCGCGAATCCCAGGCCCACGCTCGCGCGCATGCCGCCCCGCACCAGCACCTTCACGCCCACCGTCGACCCCACCGACCAGCCCAACAACATCGGCACCAGCGCGAGCCCCGCGCCAATGGGCGAGTGCCCACCCTGCTCCGTCATCCACAGCGGCACCCACGCCGACATCGTGTACAGCAGCGCCCCCGCGAACAGTCCCCCCGCGAGGCCACTGAGCACCGTCCGGTCCGTCACCAGCTCCACCGGCAGCAACGGCGCCGACGACCGACGCTGCTGCCGCACGAACAGCGCCGCCCCCACCACCGCGCCCAGCGCGCACAACCCTCGCGCCCGCGCCGCGCCCGGCTCCAGCGCGAAGAGCAACAGCGCCACCGTGCTCCCCGCGAGCAGCGGACCCCACCGATCCAGCTTCATCGACTCACGCCGCGGCGGATCCCGGTAGGACAGGTGCAGCAACATCGCGGACACCACGCCCACCGGCAGGTTCACCAGGAACACCCACCGCCACGAGGCGTGCATCACCAGCCAGCCCCCCAGCAGCGGCCCCAGCACGTTGCCCGCGGCCCACGCCCCGGTGAACAGGCCCTGGATGCCCGCCCGCTCGCGCAGCGTGTAGAGGTCCGCGCTGATGGTCAGCGTCGTGGGCTGCAACGCCCCCGCGCCCAGCCCCTGCATCACCCTGAAGCCCACCAGCATCGGCACCGACGTCGCCAGGCCACACAGCGCCGACCCCAGCAGGAACAACCCCATCCCCGCGAAGAACACCGGCTTGCGGCCCAGCCGGTCCGCCAGCTTGCCGCTCACCAGCACGCCCACCGTCGAGGCGAAGAGGAACGCGGAGAACACCCACGAGTAGAGCGCATCACCGCCCAGCTCCCGCGTGATGGTGGGCATGGCGCTCGTCACCACCGTGCCCTCGAAGGCGGCCACCACCAGGGCCAGCAGCACCGCCCCCGTGGCCACCCGC
>NZ_RAWG01000657.1 GCF_003611735.1 Corallococcus sicarius
GGCCTCGCAGCCCCCAGGCCCCCAGGACGAGCAGCGGCGCCCCCAGCCCCACGGCGGTCGCCGGCCGGGTCCAGAACGCGAGGCAGAAGCAGAGGGCCGCGAGCGCCGCCGCCCACGCGCCCGCGCCGGCCCGCGAGCGCTGGATGCCGTAGAGCATCCACGCCAGGGCGAAGAGCACCGCGGTGTGCGACATCTGCGTGGCCGCGCCCGTCACCACCAGCGGCGAGGCCAGGAACAGGACGCCCGCGACCCGCGCCCACGCGGAGCCGAACCACTCCCGGGCCACGAGGAACACCGCCACCGCGGTCGCTCCCGACAGCAGCGGGTTGATGAGCCACGGCACGCCCGCCTTCATCCCGAAGGCCAGCAGGAAAGGCCAGCCCAGGAAGTACTGGCTGTACAGCCTGCCGTCATTCACGATGAAGCTGCTGTCGAAGAAGAGCTTCATCGGCGGGGAGGGCACCCACAGCCGGAAGGAGGCGAGCAACCGCGCGGCGAAGCGGTAGGACGCCTCGTCGTCGGTGAGGGGAGCGTACCCCAGCAGCGCGGACTGGACGGCCAGCGGCAGCAGCACGCCCAGCGCCCCCAGCGCGAGCAGGCTGCGCCGGTCCGGGTACTCGCGCCAGGCGGCATGCCAGCCCGCGAGCCGCTCGGCCCTCAGGGTCCGCGCGCCCACCAGCGCCAGGCAGGCCACGACGGGCAGCCCCAGGAAGGCCATCAGGGCCGCGAGCAGCAGGTAGCGTCGGGTGGGCAGGTCCAGGCTGCCCAGGTCCAGGCGGAAGCCCTGGAAATAGGCCTGCCAGACGGCCGCGTGGGCCAGCAGCAGGAGCGCGGCGACCACGAGCGGCGGGAGCGGGGACTTCCGGAGGGGAGCAGGCATCGCGAGGCGCGCGAGCGTAGCGCACCCTGCGGGCCCGGGAAGGTCCGGGTTAGAGTGCGGCCCTTCCCGCCCGCATGAACCGTCCCCCTTC
>NZ_RAWG01000658.1 GCF_003611735.1 Corallococcus sicarius
CGACTAGTCGTCGGCAGCGTCAGATGTGTAGAAGAGACAGGGGAAAGGGTAATGGGCGCGAGGGTGGGACACCCGGGCCCGGCAGAGAAGCAGACGGGCAGGTGACAGTTCTGGAAGGGGGCGGTGTTCCCTTGGCCGAGAGGGGCGACGACGCCCCGACATGACGGCGGCGCCCCGGGCTCCCGACAAGGGAGACACCCGGATGGCGGCCCCATTCGGAACCAGTCCAGGAAGGTCCAGGCGATGAAGCGCAAGGTGGCGGTGTGTGTCGGGGTGATGGTCGCGGTGGCGGGAGGCGTGGCAGGGGCGGAGCAGCCGGTGGCGGCGAAGGTGGTGGCGGTTCAAGCGGAGGCGGCCCCCTCCGTGGCGCCTGTCACGGCTCCGGCGCCCGGATCCGCGCAGGCGACGACGGCTCCGCAGGCGGACGTCGCCCCTGCGACTGGCGACGCCCCTGCCCAGGCGGCTCCGACCGTGGCCGGCCCCGTGCCCCCTGTGTCTCCCGCGCCCCTCGTGAGCGCCGCGACGGGCGGCGAGCCGGCGCAGGTCGCCGGGACCTCCGTGGCCCAGACGTCGGCGTCGGATGAGATCCGCGTCCCGGCGGTGCTGATGCTGATGCCGCACATGAGCACCGCGGGCACGGACACGGGCCGCGTGGTGACGACGTTCGCGGTGGGCCTGCTCGGGACGCATGCGAAGCGCGTGGACGGCCTTGCGATGGCGCTGGGCTCGAACTGGGTGGGCGAGTCGCTCTCAGGAGGACAGCTCGCGGTCGGCGCCAACGTGGCGCGCGGCCCCGCGTCGGGCGTGCAGTTCGCGGTGGGCGGCAACGTGGCGACCGGTGACCTGGAGGGCGTGCAGGGCTCGGTGGGGCTCAACGTGGCGCGGAGCGCGGTGTCGGGCGGGCAGCTCGCGGTGGGCGGCAACATCGCGGCCGGGGCGCTGTCGGGCGGGCAGTTCTCCG
>NZ_RAWG01000659.1 GCF_003611735.1 Corallococcus sicarius
GGCATCCTGGAGCTGTCCGACTTCCTCTTCGAGCAGGCGCCGGACTTCCGCGCGCTGCACTGGATGGCGACGGACACGCTGCCCGAGGGCGGCGAGCGGGAGTGGCGCACGCCGTCGGAGGTGGGCGCGGAGTCGCTCGCGTTTCTTCAGTACACGTCCGGGAGCACGGGCACGCCCAAGGGGGTGATGCTCACGCACGCGAACCTGCTGCACAACCTGGGGCTCATCTCCGGGGCGTTCCAGGTGCGCCGCGACAGCGTGGGCGTCATCTGGCTGCCGCCGTACCACGACATGGGCCTCATCGGCGGCATCCTCCAGCCGCTGCACGGGGGCTTCCCCGTGGCGCTGATGTCGCCGATGGCGTTCCTCCAGAAGCCGCTGCGCTGGTTGCAGGCGGTGTCGCGCTTCCGGGGGACCATCAGCGGCGGGCCCAACTTCGCCTTCGAGTTGTGCGCGCGTCGCGCGACGCCGGAGGACGTGGCGTCGCTGGACCTGTCGTCGTGGGAGGTGGCGTTCTGCGGCGCGGAGCCCATCCGCGCGTCCACGCTGAAGCGCTTCGCGGAGGTGTTCGCGCCGAGTGGCTTCCGGCCGGAGGCGTTCTACCCGTGCTACGGCCTGGCGGAAGGGACGCTCATCGTCACCGGCGAGGAGAAGGGCCGGGGCGTGCGCGTGCATCCGCTGGAGGATGCGGCGCTGGCGCGCGGGCTCGCGGTGGCGGGGCCCGTGGATGCGGCGGGCGTGCGGACGCACATCGGCTGCGGGATGACGCTGGAGGAGCAGCGGTTGCTGGTCGTGGAGCCGGACTCGCTCGTGCCGCGTGCGCCCGGGCAGGTCGGTGAAATCTGGGTGTCGGGCGCGAGCGTGGCGCAGGGGTACTGGCGCAAGCCGGAGCTGAGCGAGACCACCTTCCACGCGCGTCCCGCGGGTGTGGTGGACGGGCCGGAGTACCTGCG
>NZ_RAWG01000065.1 GCF_003611735.1 Corallococcus sicarius
CCCCCCCGTCAGGGGCCAGCGAGGAGGAGGGCGAGCCCCCCTGCCCTGCCTGCGGAACGGCCGCCCCCCTGGTCGCGGGCGCCTGCGGCGACTGCGGCCTCCAGCTCGAGTAGGCGTCGGCCCTGCGCAGCCGGGAGTCCCAGGGGCCCGCTCACTCCGCCCGCTTGCGGCGCCGCGACATGATGCGGCTCAAGGCCACCTCGGTGATGCCGAGGTAGGCCGCCACGTCGCGCTGGGGAACCCTTCCCTTCAGGTGGGGATGCTCCTCCCAGAACTTCACGAGGCGCTCCTCCGCGGACAGCTCCAGGAACTCCTGCTCACGGCGCTCCTTGAGGACGAAGTGCTGCTCCGCCACCCGGCGCGCCAGCCGCTCCCAGCACACGTGGCCCTGCTCCAGTTGCTGGAAGTCCCGCGTCTGGAACACCAGCACGTGGCTCGGCTCGAGCGCTTCAATCGCTGTCATGGACGGCAGCCGCTGCAACATCTCCGCATAGGCACCAATCAGCTCTCCCTCGGCGCGGAAGGCCTTGATGGACTCGCCCCCGCGGGGCGACACGCGCACGCCCCGGAAGACCCCCTGAAGCACCACGGCGAACCGGTCCGCCGCGTCCCCCGGACGCATGAAGAGTTCCCGCTTCGCCAGCGACTGCTCCTTCGCCACGGCTTCGGCCTTCACCCACTCCTCGGGAGGAAGCGGGGCCAGGGTGGCGAGGCGCTCGAAGAGCTTCGGGAATCTCACGTCGCGGGGACCTGGGCTTGACCTGGGTTAAGGCGGAGGCGGCTTGGGGAAACATATACCGGGGGCATGTCCCTCAACGTCTATGCCGTGGCCACGCCCTTCGTCATCGCCCTGGCCCTGGCGGAGTTCGCCTGGTGCGTGGTGCGGCGCAACGGCTACTACAGCTTCCAGGACTCCATCGCGAGCATGGGCACGGCGGTGATGAACCAGTGCGTCAACGTCGCGGTGGCCCTGCTGGTGCTGCCCCTCTTCACGCAACTGGGCCAGTACGCACCGTGGCGGCTCGACGCTTCGTCGCCGTTGTCGCTGGTGGCGCTCTTCCTGGGCGTGGACTTCCTCTTCTATTGGTTCCACCGCTTCGGGCACCGCACCAACATCGGCTGGGCGGCGCACTCGCCGCACCACTCCACCGAGGAGCTCAACTACGCGGTGGCCTTGCGCGCGAGCGTGACGCAGCGCCTCTTCTCGTTCCTCTTCTACTGGCCGCTGGTGCTGGTGGGCTTCCCGCCGGAGGCGGTGCTGGCGATGGTGGCCTTCCACCTGGTGCTCCAGTTCATCCCCCATACGCGGGTCATCCCCAAGCTCCCCCGGTGGGTGGAGTCGTGGCTGAACACGCCGTCGCACCACCGCGTGCACCACGCGCGCAACGACGCCTACATCGACAAGAACTACGCGGGCTTCCTCATCATCTGGGACCGGATGTTCGGCACCTACGCGGAGGAGACCGAGCCGTGCTCCTACGGATTGACGACCCCGGCGAACACCTGGGACCCGACGGCCATCAACTTCCAGGCGTGGGGCCGGCTCGTCGCGGACGCCGTCGCCACGAAGCGCCTGGGAGACAGGCTGCGCATCTGGGTGATGCCCACGGGCTGGCGGCCCGCGGACCTTCCTCCGCGTGCGTTGGGGTACTGGAAGCAGGAGGGCGTGGAGGTGAAGTACCACTCCCGGGAGCTGTCCGGCGTCCGTGGCTACCTCGTCTTCCAACTGTTCGCGTCGATGCCGTTCATGCTCCTGGTGAGCCACCATGCCTCACCGCTGTCGGGCTGGCAGAAGGTGGCGTTGAGCCTGCTGCTCTGGGCGATGGCGACCGCCTGGAGCGGGATGCTGGAGTCGAAGGCGTGGAGCGAGCCGCTGGAGCTCGCACGGGTGCTCGCCATGGGCGTGGCGGTGACACTGTGGCTGGTAGGCGCCAGCGCGCCCCCGGCGTGGAGCGCGCTCACGGCGTCGTGGCTGATGGTCTCGCTGGTCTGGCTGCGGGTGGCGCGCGGCGGCGCCGGCCAGAAGCCCCCGTCCTCCGAGGTCCCTTCAACCCTCCTGTGACCACCGCCTCAAGGGGGCGCACCCCAGGGCTCAGAACAATCCGCCCCAGAGACTCCTCAGGGATCGCATTGCTCGATGCGACTCCGACAGCAGCATGCCCACACGCGTCGGTGGCACATCTTGTCGAACACCCGCCCGTCAGTCTTGAGCGCTCTGCGACGATGCGCTCCGGGAACGGCCGGGGCGCATCGCCAGCACCGCCGCGATGACTTCGCCCACGCCCAGGAGGACCACGCCCCAGAGCAAGGCCTCCATGAGTTCATCGCCGGAGCCACTCAGCAGCGGCTCGCTCAGCCCCATCCCCATCACTACCGTCCCCAGGCCCGAGAGAATCCCCAGGACGATGGAGTACGTGCGGTGGCGGCCGGTGAGGTTCAGGAAGAGCATCACCAACCCCCCCGCTCCCAGCACCAGGATGGTGATCCCCAGGCCGAGAACCGCCCCCAGGGCGTCCTCGGCGCCCTGAGCCCAGGCACGGGACGCGACGAGGACGCTGGCCGTGCCCAGCATCCAGGACAGGTGCGCCTTCAACGCGGCGACGGAGGGGACGCGCGAGGGCTTGAGTTGCTGGCAAGGGCCTGAGGGATGCATCCAGAAAACACTACCAGCTCACGCCTCCACGGGGGAGGGCGGCCACTTCGCCGTCAGCGTCGCCCTCTACCTCATACGACCAGAAATGAGGGGTCCTTGCGTATCTCGTTCATCCCGTCCTCGCCCCGCGCCTGGGGCTCGGGAGCAACGAAGGCCGCACTGGGGAAATGATGAAACGACCTGGATTGACCGCAGTCTTCCTGATGGGATTCCTGCCCGCCGCGACGGTGAGCGCCTATGTGCTCAACTCGGGGGCCCGGTGGAGCGACAATCCCTATGTCATTGATGTCATCGCCGGCCCGTTCCAAACCCACTTCGGGCTGGACGCCACGCGCACCATGCACATGGCGCGCTCGGGCCTCCAGGCCTGGATGAACGTGGGCGTGGGCTTCGCCACCCACCACGCGTTCTACAACACGACGCCCAGCGCGTCGGACATCGAGGTCGAGGCGAAGACGTGCTGCGATGGCGACTGCACCTCGGGGTGCCTCGGGCGCGCGACCAACGTCCCGTTGTCCGACAACTGCGCCCTCGACATCTACAAGAACACCAGCAGTCCCGAAAACTACTCGGACGACCGCAGCGGCACCTGGGACATCCAGTCCATCCTCTCTCATGAGTTCGGGCACTGCCTCGGGCTGGGCCACCCCTCCACCCCGGAGGAGGCCATCATGAAGCAGGGGCAGTACGCCTTCGCCGCCTATGCGAAGCGCTTCCCGCGCGTGGACGACAAGACGGGCGGGCAGAACGCGCAGTACATCGCGGACTACCCCATCCGGGTGCGGGAGCGCACCGGCGGCGCCTGGACCCAGGTGGCGAAGACTTCCGGTAGCGTCGGCGTGGCGACCCGCTCGGATGGCTGGTCCCTGGTGGCCTATGAGACGGACCCCACCCGGGACACCACCAGCAACGTGGCCCACCTGGCCATCTCCGCCACCGGCGGCGTCAGCCCCGAGTGCATCAACTGGAATGAGTGGACGTACGACGGCGTGGCCGTCTCCGTGGACACCTCGGGCGGCTTCGCGAAGGCGTTCCTCGCGGCCAACGACGGAGGGCAGATCCTCGTCTACCGGAACATCTACCCCGCCCTCCTGGGCTGCATCGCGGGGACGCGCACCCTGACGACGATGTCGTCCCGGCGCCGTCCCAGCCTCGCGTACGACACGGGCACCAGCCGGCTCGTGATGACCTTCATCGACCGGGAGAGGGGCCAGCTGCGAATCTCCACCTCCGACAGCTCCGGGGCGTGGACGACGCCCACGCTCCTGAACACGGAGTGGACCGACGCGCCCGTCGGCATCGACTGCGGCTACTGGGCGCCGGCCGGTGCGAACCGCTGCTTCCTGGCCTTCCCCGCCGCGGATGGCACCCACACCCTGCGCATCGCAGAGGGCTACATCAATGCCTCCGGCGACTACGTGCACGTGGGGACCTACGTGACCGGGGGCTGGACCCTCAACATCGCGCCGGACATCCAGATCATCAACGGGAACCGGCTGGAGATCCTCCACGGGGCCACGGACAACAACCGCACCGCGTATATGTATGTCCGTGATTGCAGCAGCGGGTGCACGGACTCCACGTATCCCCTGGATCAGCGGACCTACCTCGGCGGTGGCATCTCGAGCACGAAGCTGGTGACGGCGGCTCCATGAGCGACGCTCGCGCAGGCCTGTCACGACACCTCGCTGTGAATGACTTTCGGAGCAAGCCCATCATGATGTCTTTCAAGAAGCAGGGAATGACGCTCGTCCTTGGAGCGGTCCTGGGTGTGAGCGCCACCGGCGTGGCGACGGGGTTTTTCCCCGAGCAGGCCCGGTTGGGGCCCGTGGCGACACAGGGGCAGATCCACGATGACCATGGCGAGTATGCCTTCGGTCCCGAGGGGTACGTGGCCCAGTCGGACGTCATCGTCACGGGCCGCATCACCCGGGTCCTCGACGCACGGACGTACACGCGGGGGAGCAAGAGCCCGCGGTACTCCCACCAGCTCGAGCTCGAGGTGGACGAGGAGCTCTACCGGAACACGGAGCGCGCGCCCGGCGAGCGGAGCGCGCGTCTGGTCGTCTCCGTGCCCGCGGCGGGAACGGACCTCTCCACGGGACGCGCCCACATCGCGGCCCCGGGCGGTGGCACGCACCTGTTCTTCCTGCGGCGCTCGCCGTGGGTCCCGGGGGCCTTCGTGCTCCTGCGGGGGGAGAACGGGCGCATCGACCTGACGGGCCCCTCGGTACGGCACGAGGTGCTGCGCGGCGGCACGCCCTCCGCCGTCCTCGACGAGGTGCGGCGCTACGCCGCGACGGTGCGGGTCTCGCTTGCCTCGACGGTGCGCGAGTCGCTGGGTGCGCTGCCCGAGGACGTGAAGCCGGGCCGGTTCTACGGGCGGAGCAACACGCCGGCCGCGCTGCGGCAGGCGCTGAAGACCCAGGAAGACGGGGTGCTGGTGTTCGACGCGCTGCCGGAGGGCGCGGTGGCCTCGCGGCTCCACGTCCTCAACGTCGGGGGCAAGTGCTTCGTGCGCATGCAGTGGGAGCCCGGTGCGGCCTCCGGCCCGGTGGCGCTCCATGTGAAGGACGGGGTCCTCCCACCGACGTGTGAGGCACTGCTCGACAAGACCTTCTGACCCACACCACGGCCCGCTTCGAGCAGTCGAGGCGGGCCGTGGCCCTTGAGGGGGAAGCCCCCATCCTCCGAGGCCCCTTCAACCCTCCTGTGACCACCGCCTTGGCGATGCCGGCGTCGAAGCGGTCGTCGGCGGCACCCTTGAGAGAGCCGAGCGACTTCAATAGCGGCACGAGCTTCACGTGCAACACGAAGCAACCCTGGGCCATGAACAACACCCTGTCGTATGGATTTGCTGCGGCGAGCCTGGCCGGGAAATCGGAAAGCGATGTGACTTGCGCTTGTTACGCACTGAAGTTCACCAGCGGAGCCGTGAACGGCCAGACGTTCGTGGCCCAGGTGATCAATGCGTCAATGGGTGCGGGTTCGGGTGAGAACCGTTTCGATCTGATGATTCCTGGCGGTGGCGTTGGCATCTTCAACGGGTGTCAGAGCCAGTGGAGAGCGCCAAGCGACGGTTGGGGTGCCCGATATGGCGGTGTCAGCAGTCAAAGCCAGTGCTCCCAGTTGCCGACGCAGCTGCAGGCGGGTTGTAACTGGCGATTCGGCTGGTTCAAGAACGCGGATAATCCGACCGTGACCTACCGTCGGGTCAAATGCCCGGCGGAAATCATTGCAAGGTCTGTTTGCAAGCGAAAGGATGAATGAGGGGGATAGGACCTCGACCGACCCTGTTGCCGCCCGGCTAGGAGGACAGGATCTCGACGTACCCGTCCGTTCCATGCACGCGGATCCGCTGCCCATCCCGGATCCGCAGGGTGGCCTGCTCCACCCCCACGACGGCCGGCAAGCCATACTCCCGCGCGATCACCGCGCCATGGGTCATCAGGCCCCCGACCTCCGTCACCAGGCCCTTGATCGCGACGAACACGGGCGTCCAGCTGGGGTCCGTGTAGGCGGTGACCAGGATGTCGCCCGCTTCGAGTTCGGCCTCCGCCATGTCCAGGATGACGCGGGCCCGCCCCTCGATGATGCCGGCGGAGACCGCCAGGCCGACCAGCGCGCCGGCCGGCAAACCGTCGCGTCGGTACGCCCCGGCGATGACCTCGCCCTCCGACGTGAGCACGCGGGGCGGCGTGAGCGCTTGATACGACCTGAACGTGTCCTTGCGCTGGCGGATGAGCTGCGCATCCACCTGGTTCGTGCGCAGGACGTCGTGGAGCTCCTGGAACGTGAGGTGGAAGATGTCTTCCTTTTCACGCAGCACACGGGCCTGCACGAGGCGCTCGGCTTCCTCCAACAAGGCCTGCTTGTAGACGAAGTAGCGGTTGACGATGCCGTACTTCGGATACTCCCGGTACCCGATGAAGGTCCGGACCCGGTCGATCATCCGCTTCGTCTCTTCGGCCTTCCGCGCTCCGTCCGGCAAGGCCCGCAGGCGCTCCAGCAGCTCCTGTTCCTTCTTCCAGGCCTCCTGCCGTCCCTGCTCGAAGCGCCGCGCGCCGGCGCCCGGCTCGAAGTTCTTGATGTTGCCGAGGATGAGGGGCACGAGCGTGGTGGGGCGTTCACTCCAACGCGGCTTCGTGATGTCGATCTCGCCGACGCAGCGCATGCCGTACGTGTCGAGCCAGGCCCGGATGGCGTCCCGCGCTTCCCGCCCGCCCGCGAGCCTGGGCAGCTCGTCCAGGAAGCCCTCGTCCTCGACGTGCTGCAGGAAAGCCACCACGTCCGGATGCGGGCGGATTGCGTCCGCGACGTCCAGGAGCGCCAGTCCCATCTCCGACGTGACGTTGTGGGGGACGGACTGCGTGAGCGTGTCGGCTGCGTTCTTCTCGCCCAGCCACGCCTGCAGCTGCTCGTTGAGCCACCAGGAGGCCTCAATCCCCGCCATGATCACCTGATGGCTTCGCGGATCGAACAAGAGCCGCTTCAGCTCCTGGAGGTCCGCCAGGATGAAGTCGAACAGCGCCGATCCGGGCTTCATCCGGATGTCGCGCTTCAAGGAGGCGAGGGAGGCCTGGCTGTGACCGATCAGCTCGTCGACGATGGCCGGATGGGTTTCGATCGGGGCGGGTGCGCCGCCAGCTGGCGCCCCGCCGGGCCCTCCGTCCGGGAGCGACCGGATGAAGTCGCCGCGTCCGAGGATGCTCTGCAGCGCGTCCCCGATCAGCGGATCGGATTTCCCCAGGCCCTCCAGGAGGCCCGCGCGGCTCGCTGGCGAAGCCAGGCCCCGGGTGACGTCGACGAACAACCTCCCGCCGGCCTCGTACATCGGCCGCAAGGCCGTCAGCTGGAACAGGGAGAGCCCCAGGGGCTTCATGGCGTCGGTCATCATCTGCTGATGACCGACGGAGACGTAGACGTGGTTCTCCCCGTCGCCGGCCGTGGGGATGGGGAACAGCGTGGTGATGGGCCGGCTCTGGACGATGTGGATGTCATCGTCGACCAGGCACCATTCGATGTCCTGGGGGCGGCCGAAGTGCGCTTCGATCCGCCGGCCCAGCTGCGCGAGCCGCACGACCTGTGCATCCGTCAGCGCGGGCTGCTGCTGCCGCTCCGGCTCGATCACCTGTTCCTGCGTCCCGCCTGCCGGCGAGGCGTGGATGGCAAGCTGCTTGGTGCCGACCGCCTTGGAGATGACCTCGCCGTCCCGCACCTTGTAGACGTCCGCGTTCACCCGGCCGGAGACCAGGGCCTCGCCAAGGCCGAAGCTGGCCTCCAGCGAGACGACCTTCCGGCTGGAGGTGACGGGGTCGGCCGTGAACAGGATGCCGGCCGCCTGCGGGAAGACCATCTGCTGCACGACCACCGCCATGCGGACCTTCCGGTGGTCGAAGCCGTTGCGCAGGCGGTAGGTCACGGCCCGCTCGGTGAAGAGCGAGGCCCAGCACCGGCGGATGTGCTGGAGGATCGCCGCGGGCCCCACGACATTCAGGAACGTGTCCTGCTGGCCCGCGAAGGAGGCCGTCGGCAGGTCCTCCGCCGTCGCGCTCGAGCGGACGGCGCAGGCAACGTGCTCACCGAGCCGGGCGAGTGCGCGGCAAATCGCCGCCGCCAGATCGTCAGGGATGGCGGTCCCTTCGAGGGTCCGGCGGAGCTCCGCGCTGAGCGCGCGGAGCTGCTCCCGGTCGTCCTGCTTCAGGCGCGACAGCCGCTGGAGCTGTTCGTCCATCGACGGTGCTTCCGTGAGGATCCGCAGGAAGGCGTCCGTCGTCACGCAAAAGCCAGCCGGCACGCGGATGCCGTCGATCCGCGAAAGCGCCCCCAGATGCGCGCCCTTGCCGCCAACGACCGCGACCTGTGTCTGGTCAACCTCGTGGAAGCCCAACACGTAGCTGCGCATACGCGCACCGCCCTCTCGCGAAAGGGCGGCACTGTAATCCTGACTGCGGATTGACGTGCAGCCAGTCCGCGCGTGCCCTTCCCTTCAAACTACCAGGTGTGCTTGACCATGCGTGCCCGGTAGTCGTTCGCCTGGGGGCGCGTCTGCTCTGCCACTCTTCACCTGGCCCTCGTCCTTCACGTTGATGCGCAGGCCCTATGGCAGGCGGCGGACGAAGTTGACGATCCGCGGAGAGCCCGTCGGGAGGTCGGCGAACTCGCCCCAGGCGATGGTGACCTGTCCCCGGGCGTCGAGTTGGAAGGAGGGATGCAAGGCCCCCCTCGTCGCGGAGGACACGCGGACGGGCGCGCCCCAGGTGCTGCCAGTCCAGCGCTGGAGGTAGACGTCGGACACCTTGTCAGGCTCATCTGCGTCCCAGGCCACCACCGGGTTGCCGGAGGCGTCGAGCCGCAGCGTCGCGCTGCGGACGTGGGCCGCGGGCACCTGGGCGCCCAGCGCTCCGCCCACGGGCTCCCAGGTGCTCCCCGTCCAGCGCCGCACGTAGAGGCGGGACGCGAACCCTCCCTCGGGCTGGTACTCCGCCCAGGCCACCACCGGGTGTCCTTCCGCATCGAGCGCGAGCGAGGACCTGCCCGCGGACGTCGTCCCGTCGAGCGCGTCCAGGGGGTCGCCCACGGGCTCCCAGCCATCGCCGGACCAGCGCCGCACGTAGACCCGGCGCGTCTTGGGGGTCCCCTCCCTGGACTCGGTCCAGGAGACGACCGGGGTGCCGTCCGCCGCGAGCTGGAGCGAGGGCCAGATGGCATCGGTGTCCCCGGCCTCGGCGCTGAGGGGCTCACCCACGAAGGCCCAGCCGGCGCCCGTCCACCGCGCGACCTGAATCACCTGCGGAACCGAGTCGCTTTCCCAGGCCACGACCGGCTGGCCCGCCGCATCGAGGCGCAACGTCAGTCCGTAGGCGGTTCCGTCCGTCAGACACAGCGGGGCCCGCTCCTCCGACCACGTCTCGCCGGTCCACCGCTGGACGTGGATGCAATCCGGCCCGTCCAGGACATGCTCGATCCACGCAACGACGGGAGAGTCCGTGGCGTCGAGCTGGAGCGCCCAGCCCAGGGTGTGCCACAGCGGGCTGCCCACGGGAACCCACGACTCACCCGTGAAGCGCCAGACATGGACGTGCGATTCGGACAGGACGCCCTCGCTCCAGGCCACCGTCGGCAGGCCCTTCGCGTCCAGTTGGAGCGACGGATCAAATCTGGCGTACCTGCCGCCCGCGTAGAGGGCGTCCTCAAAAGGAATCAGCCGGGTGGTCACCCATTTCCACTCTCCGCTCCGCCAGGAGAGTGGGTTGCCCGCCCGGTCCGTGACGGGGGGGAGGAAGAGGAAGTTGACCTCGTAGCGCAGCGTGCGGACGTAGCTGGGAAGGGGTTCAACGGGTGGCTTCAGGGTGAGCACCGTCCCGTCCGGGGACAGGGATTGCTCCGGCCTGATGAAATTGCCGCCGCGGGTCATCCACAGGTTCGACTCGAGGGTCTCGGGAACGATGGGCTCGGAGAAGACGGCCTGGATGGGGGCGTCCTCCGAGACATCGCGCGTGCCGGACTCGGGGGTGCGCAGCGCGAGATAGGGCGGCGTCCGGTCCACCACCACCCGCCGCGAGCTGCTCATGAAGGACTGGGTCCCCACGTGCGCCCGCGCGGACAGGGCGTGCTCGCCCTCCTCGACGGTCCGGGTGTCCCATTCGAAGGTGTTGGCTCCCCCCGGCAGCGAGGTGAGGAGCGCGCCATCCAGGAGCAGGTCCACGCGGTCGGGCAGCCGCGGACCGCTGATCTCAAGGAAGGGGTACAGGTGGGCGTTCACATAGGTCACTTCGACCGGGTCCGGCTGGTGCCGCTCCCCGGGCATGATGAGCCGGACGGACAGGAAGACGGGGTCGCCCGCGTCAGGCTCCAGTCCCGCGTCAGGCTCGGTGCCTGCGTCGGGTTCGGTGCCCGCGTCCGCCGTGCTCCCAGCGTCGCGGGGCGGCACACCTCCGTCCCCCAAAGAGGGCCTCTCCAAGGGGGAACATCCCGCCAGCAAGAGGACCACCAGCACACCGTTCAGCCCACGCATTCGCCCCCCCGGACTGGGCACGTGCCATCCAGCAGCCCTCGGCGCACCCATGGGGGACATACGTGTGCTGCCCTTGACGCTGGTCGCCCCCCGAATCAGCCCGCAGCCGGGTCTGCGGTCCCGAGCAAAGTGTGCGAAGTTGGAGCACACCAATGATTCCAAGGACTTGGCGCTTGGACTGCGCTGTTTGAGACGGGGGCAGGTCCCAAGCAACTTCCGAACGTGTGGTGCGATAATCCAGGCAAGTTCCAACCATTCAATCTTTGTGAGGCCCCCCATGGGTTTCCCCGACATCAAGAAGACCTTCAACACCGTCCGCACCAACGTCCAGAAGACCTTCCAGGAGAACAAGGAAGTCATCAAGGGCGGGATCGCGGTCGCCAGCCAGGGCGTGAAGGCCGTCAACTTCGGCAAGGACGCCTTCCAGCAGATCAAGAACATCAAGACGGGCGCGGAGGGCATCCTCGGCAAGGCGAACGCGGCCTTCGTCCGCAACCCCACCTTCGCTCAGGGCGCGTTCAAGGGCCTCACCAAGTTCGGCGCGAACATGAACGCCGCCATGCGCTACGCCGGCATCCCCGGCGCGGCGATGGCGGGCGCCACGGCCTTCAAGGACGTCCGTCAGGCCATCCGCTCGGGCAGCAAGGACGACATCATCACGGCCACGCGCTCCAGCCTGGACGCGGCCAAGGCCACCGTCACCGCGGCGACGGGCGGCATCGTCGGCAGCAAGGTGATGGGCGGCGTGCTGGGCGGCACCATCATGAAGGGCAAGCTGGAGGCCGGGAAGAAGGCCGCCGAGGCCTTCAAGAAGGCCCTCCCCAACGCCAGCGACGACGTGCTCAAGGCCGTCAAGAACGCCGCCACCAAGGGCATCTTCGAGGGTGGCGCGACGAAGGCCGTGAGCCGGGCCGTCACGTCCGCCGCGGGGGACGCCGCGAAGGCGGGTGGCACCCTGGCCAAGGGCATCCTGGGCAGCGGTACGCGCTCGGCGGCCAAGGCCGCGCTGTCCACGGCGGGCCGGGAGGCCGGTGAGGTCGCCCTCAAGGCGGGCGCGAAGGCCGCCGCGGGCACCGCCGCCAAGACGCTGGGCCGGTTCGCTCCGGGCGTCAACGTGGCCATCGCGGCCATCGACGTGGCCAACGCGGGCGCGACGCTGATGGACAAGAACGCGAGCACGGGCAAGAAGGTGACGTCGGTCATCACCGCCGTGGGCTCCATCGCCGCCGCCACCAACATCCCGGTGGTCAGCCAGATTGGCGCCGCAGTCTCCACGGTGTCCAGCATCGTGGGCGCCTTCTTCTAGGCAAGAAGCAGCGCGGTCATCCTTTCGCGGTTTGTCAGAGCGGCTCGGCTGGACTAAGCCTTGGTCCATGCCGAGCCGTCGCTTTGTTCCCCATTGGCGCGGTCGCTGGCACGCCTTCATCCCGGGAGCATTCGTGAGCAACCAACAAGGCAATTCAGGATCAGGTCAGGGCGTCGAGCGCCTTCTGAAGATGAGCCCGGTGGTGAGCACCGTCTCCGCCGAGGCCCTCAAGCTCCCCAGCGTGGCGCCCCCCTCGCTGGAGGGGCTCTCCGTGCGCGTTCCCACCCCGGACGACCTGACCGAGGAGGACCTGCTGCGCGCCTTCCACGAGAAGCGCCGGGCCCTGGCCACCACGCGCGAGCGTCAGCCGGGCGAGTCGCTGGAGATGGGGGACGACGTCCAGCTCAACATCGTGGGCTACTGCGATGGGAAGCTCATCCCCTTCTCCGCGCGCTTCGGCATGACGTCGGAGCTGGCGCCCATCGAGGCGCTGCCCGGGTTCTGCGAGGCCGTGGCGGAGGGTGGCAAGGTGGGCGCGTCCATGCAGATCGCCCTCGAGCTGCCGGCCGACTACCCGGTGGAGCACCTCCAGGGGAAGCCGGCGCGCTTCCTCGTGGACGTGGTCGCCGCGCGCCAGGTGACGCTGCTGCCGGAGAGCTCCCCCGAGTTCCTGACGAAGCTCGGGATGGGCAGCACCCTGGAGGAGGTCATGGACAACCTCCGCGAGGAGCTGGAGGACGAGCTGTCCGGGCAGCTCTGGGTGCAGGCCCAGGACATGGTGCTGGACGAGCTGGCCCGGCGCGCTCCGGTGGAGCTGCCGCGGGCGCTGGTGGACGAGGAGCTGCGCCGCCGCTGGGTCCAGGCCGAGGGCCAGGCCATGGTCGAGTACCAGTTCGACGTCGAGGAGCAGCAGGAAGCGCTCCGGGGCTGGCTCACGGACCCCGCCACGCGCGAGGACGTCGAGCGGCGGCTGCGCATCGGCATCGCGCTGAAGGCCGTCACCGAGGCGGAGAAGCTTCAGCTCACCCCGGAGAACCTCGAGGAGCTGATCCGCGAGCACATGGAGCCCTTCGGGTTCGGCGCGGAGGAGGTCCACGCCGCCCTGCGCGAGACGCCGGAGACGACGCGCCGCCTCACCGAGCTGGGCTGGTACCTGCTCGCGGTGGAGCACGTCATGAACAAGGCGAAGGTCACCTTCGAAGGGGCCGAGCAGGCCTGAGGCGCCCTTGCGCGGCCGTGGCTCAGCCTTCGCTGAGCCACAGCCCCAGGCCGCCCAGCAGGCCCAGGCCGAGGAACAGCACGGCCATGCCCCACGTCTGGCGGCGCGACCACCGGAGCGCTTCACCGTACCGGTAGCCACAGATCAGGATGAGGGCGGCGAACCCCAGGCAGATGGACGCGGGCCCCAGGGCAACCAGCACCTTGCGGGGCGTCCCGCTCACATCCAGCACCGCCAGCAGCACCAGCGGCCAGAAGCCGATGACGAGCAGCCCCAACACGAGCCCGACGCCCCACCGTCCCTCGGGGCTGGACAGCTCCAGGAAGTCCAGGACGTGCCACCACCAGGAGCGGGGAGGCTCCTCGGGCTCGCGACGATTGCGGGGGGCGGTGGGCGGCACGCTCGGGGGCTCCTGACAGTGGGGGATTTCTAATGCAGCCCGGCGCCTTTTAGAAGCTCGGTATCAAGAGTGGATGCGCCACCTTCGCAGCATGCGCCTGCCAAGCCATCCACTCGCGATACCGGATGAGAGGACCACGAGCACCTTGCCTGCGCCAACGATACCGGGCGCCACGGCATGCGCGGCGCTCGCCCCGAGTCCTGCCGCGGACAGGTAGGCCGCGACGCACAGCGGGCACTTGGGCAGCAGCACGCCCGTGAGGGCCAGCAGGAACGCGACGATGCGCGAGACGCGGCCCGGCGCGAGGTTTCTTGGGGTGTGCAGGGTCCGCATGGGAGCCTCCGTGGAAGTGCAATCCCTATCCAGGGCGGCCCGCCCCGGGGAGTAACAAGCGCGGCGCGAATCCCAGGGGCGGGGTTAGCCTGCCGCCATGGACTCCCTGATTGCCGCGGCCGCGCGGGCACTCTCCACGGGCGATGCGCTGGGGGCGCTGAAGCGTGTGGCCCTTCGCGAGGACGCACCGGCGCTCGCGCTGCGTGGCATCGCCATGGCGCAGCTGGGCGAACATGGGAAGGCCCGCGAACTCCTCCGGCGCGCTGCCCGTGGCTTCGGTACGAACGAGGAGCTTGCACGCGCGCGCTGCAAGGTGGCCGAGGCGGAGGTGGCGCTGGTGGTGCGCGACCTGACCTGGTCTCCCCGCGCGCTGGAGTCGGCACTCCTGACACTTGAAGCCCGGGGCGACCGGGTGAATGCCCTGCATGCCCGACTGCTGGCCATCCGGCGCCTGCTGCTGCTCGGGGCCATCGCGGAGGCCGAGCGCGCGCTCGTCCGACTCGACACCCGCGGCATGCCCCCCTCACTCGTGGCCATCGCCGAGCTCGTCACGGCGGAGGTCGCCCTGAGATTGATCCGGACGCGTCCCGCGCGCGAGGCGCTGGAGCGGGCGCACGAAGCCTCACGGCGGGCGCGCGTGCCCGCGCTCATCGCGGAAGTCGAGCAGGCCCGCGCGGAGCTGGACCGCCCCGCCGCACGGAGGCTTCGCGCGGGCTCCGAGCGGGTGCTCCGGCTCGAAGAGGTGGAGGCCGTGCTGGCCTCGGGTGAGCTCGTCATCGACGCCTGCCACCGCACGCTCCGCGGCGGCACGTTGGAGGTATCGCTGGCCCGGAGGCCGGTGCTCTTCGCGCTGGCCCGTGCGCTTGGCGAAGGCGGCCCGGAGGGTGTGGCCCGGGAGGTGTTGATGGCCCGCGCGTTCGAGGTGCGCCGGCCCAATGAATCCCATCGGGCCCGCCTGCGGGTGGAGCTGGGGCGACTGCGCGCGGTGCTCGCGCCCCTTGCGCGGATCGACGCGACGAAGACGGGCTTCGTGCTCACACCGCACGCGGCGCACCCCGTCACCGTGCTCCTGCCGCCCATCGAGGGGAGCCAGGCTTCGCTGCTCGCACTGCTCTCCGACGGCGAGGCGTGGTCGACCTCGGCCCTGGCGCTCGCGCTGGGGGAGAGCCAGCGCACCGTCCAGCGAGGGCTTGCTGAGCTTGAGGCCTCGGGCCGGGTGCACTCCCTGGGGCGTGCCCGGGCCCGGCGCTGGCGCTCCCCTCCCCTCACGGGATTCACGACGACGTTGTTACTCCCGGTGTCCGTGCCCGGTGGGTACTAGTTCTCCTGGATGCAGTGACGGAAAACCCCGACGAGGAGCCACGAGATGACGCGTACCCAGACAAAGGCAGCCAGGACACAACCACCGGCGCCCGTGCACGCCGCGGAGGTCGTGCGGGAATACGGCCCGTTCCCGGGCGCGGAACAGGTGAATGGCGTCACCCATGACGGCAGCCGCGTCTGGGCCGCCACCGGCACGAAGCTCATCGCCTTCGACCCCGCCAGGGGTGAGCCCACGCGGACACTCGACGTCGCGTCGGACGCGGGGACCGCCTTCGATGGCAAGCACCTGTTCCAGCTCGCGGAGGCCCGCATCGACAAGATTGATCCGCAGACGGGCCGCGTCGTCGCGTCGATACCGGCGCCCGGCCATGGCAGCGACTCGGGGCTCACCTGGGCCGAGGGCTCGCTCTGGGTGGGCCAGTACCGCGACCGCAAGATTCATCAAATCGATCCGGAGACGGGCGCCATCCTGCGCACCATCGAGTCAGACCGCTTCGTCACCGGGGTGACGTGGGCCGATGGCGAGCTGTGGCACGGCACCTGGGAAGGTGACGAGAGCGACATCCGTCGCATCGACCCGGACTCGGGCGCGGTGCTCGAGCGGCTCGTCATGCCGCCCGGCACCATTGTGAGCGGGCTGGAGTCAGACGGCGGAGCGCTGTTCTTCTGCGGAGGCGGACCCGCGGGAAAGGTCCGCGCCGTGCGCCGGCCGAAGGGAGCGGGACGATGAGCCAGCACCCGATTGTGTCACGCGAGGAGTGGCTGGAGGCGCGCAAGCGGCTGCTGGCCAAGGAGCGGGAGTTCACCCACCTGCGCGATGCGCTGAGCCAGGAGCGGCGCGAGCTTCCCTGGGTCCGGGTGGACAAGCCCTACGTCTTCCAGGGTCCGAATGGAGAGGAGGCGCTGTCGCAGCTCTTCGCGGGGAGGAGCCAGCTCATCGTCTACCACTTCATGTTCGCCCCGGAGTGGGACGCTGGCTGCAAGAGTTGCTCGTTCTGGGCCGACAGCTTCAATGGCATCATCCCCCACCTGGAGCACCGGGACGTGAGCATGGTTGCCATTGCTCGCGCACCGCTCGCGAAGCTCCAGGCCTACGAGCGCCGCATGGGGTGGAGCTTCAAGTGGCTGTCCTCCGGCCAGAGCGACTTCAACTACGACTTCGGCGTCTCGTTCATGCCCGAGGAGCTCGCGCAGAAGCGAGCGACGTACAACTACGCCCCGTTCAGCGGCGACATCACGGACAAGCAAGGCATCAGCACCTTCATCAAGGACTCCGACGGCACGCTGTTCCATGCGTACTCCTGCTACGCGCGCGGCGTCGACCCGATGAACGCGGCCTATCAGTACCTGGACCTGGTGCCCAAGGGGCGCGACGAACAGGGACTCGCCTTCCCGATGGAATGGCTCCGGCGCCGGGACGAGTACACCTGAGCGGACGGCCTGGATGGCAGGTGTTCCCCGGTGGACATGTCTGTTCGCGGCCCGGTACACTCGGAGTGAGCCAAACATGTCACGCCGAGTCAAGAGGAATCAGGGCCCATGAGAAGACTGCTGCTCCTTGTCGCCGCGTTCATTGCCTTCATCGGGACATCGCCCGCTTCAGCACAGACGCTGCAATGGGCCAGGAGTCTGGCTGGCAATGGCTCCAATATCTACCATCTGGAAACCGGCGCTAGCGGGTCCGTGTACATCACGGGGAACTTCTTCGGCACTTCCGACTTCGACCCGGGCACGGGCACCGCGAACCTGACGAGCGTCGGGTTCGCGGATTGCTTCATCGCCAGGTACGACGCGAGCGGAAACTACCTCTGGGCAAGGCGCATTGGCGGCGGCGACACGGAGTACACCTACGGGCTGGCGGTCGACAGCACGGGGGCCGTCTATGTGGGCGGCTACTTCCGTGGGACGGTCTCTTTTGATTCATCCAATACCCTGACGAGCATTGGAAGCTACCCGAACCTCTTCATTGCCAGATATGACGCCTCGGGGAACCTGACCTGGGTGCGAGGCATGCTGGGCACCGGGAGTGGCTACCTGCGCGGGCTGCGCCTCGACGGTACGGGGAACGTCGTGGTGACCGGAACGTTCACCGGCACCCTGGATTTCGATCCGTCTTCGACAGCGGCGCTGAACCTGACGTCCAGCGGCAACTACAACCTCTTCATTGCCAGGTATTCGTCCGCGGGCAACGTCGTCTGGGCCAGGATGATCGACTCGTCGGACGGCATCTACTTCCCAAGCCTCGCCGTGGACTCCAATAGCAACATCCTGGTGGCCGCCAGCTACGCGGGCTCTCTCGACGCCGATCCGAACAGCGGCACGGTCTGGGTCTCCGGGCCTCCCTCGGCCTCGGGTCCCACCAGCTTCTTCCTCGGGAAATACACCTCCAGCGGCACCCTGGTCTGGGCGCGAGGCGTGGTGGGAGCCGGGAGCGACGACCTGGGCGTGGGGAGCGGGGTTGCCGTGGATGGCAGTGGCAACGTCGTCGTCACCGGCTATTTCGCCGGGACGGCCCACTTCGGCTCGCAGAGCCTGACTTCAGCGGGTAACTGGGATGCGTTCGTCGCCAGGTACTCGTCCACCAACGTGCCGCTGTGGGCCGTCCAGATGGGTGGGCCGGGCTCGGAGACGGGGAGCGGCGTCGTGGTTGACACCTCGGGCTCCATCTATGTCGTGGGGACCTTCTACGACTCCGGGGATTACCACCCTGCTCCTGGCTCGACCGTGACGCTCACGCATCTGGGCACCGCCGGAAACACGGCGGATACGTTCCTCGAAAAGCTCGGCTCCGACGGCTCCTACCAGTGGGTCCACGCGCTGAACAGCGCGTCGGATGAGCTCACCAAGGACATCACCCTGGATGGCTCGAACAACCTCTACATCAATGGCTTCACCCACGGCACGGTCGACTTCGACGTGGGCACCGGGACCGCCAACGTCACCGGGAGCACGGCCGCGAAGTACGCCCTGTCCACCACCAGCGGGCTGGTCCCCATCATGACCAGCCATACGACTCCCACCGGGAGCGTGACGTCCAGCGGCCTCTACTCCTCCGGCTACGAGGCCTGGAGGGTCTTCGATGGCAGCACGGCGTCGCTCTGGCTGTCGAACTCGAATACCTCCTCGGTCTGGATTGCCTATACGTGGGGTGGCGGGACGGCGAAGACCGTGAGTTCGTATGACCTCCGGTACAACAATGGAAGCTGCTGCGAGCAGCGGGGCCCCAAGAACTGGACCCTCCAGGGATGGAATGGCTCGTCGTGGATCACCGTCGATACGGTGACCAACCAGACGGGCTGGTATTCGAATCCCTTCCGGACCTACGCGGTCGACTCGCCCGGGAGCTACACCGCGTATCGCCTCTTCATCACGGCGGACAACTACAACAACGTGACCTATCCCATCACGCTCGTGTCCATCGCGACGATCCAGTTCTACTGAGCCGCGGGCGGGAGGACGACAGTCCCAGTGGGGGGGAAGCGGCTCTCCCCCTTGCCCGGTGACAGGCGCTGCAAGCGGTAGCGGCGCCCCTTGTTGCGCGTCCTTTCACGGCCCTCAACCGTAGGAGCAGGGCCGAACGTCTCTTGTGCGGCTCCGCCACCGCGCCGCTCGGAGGAAGCTTGGGTACGTTCGTTCATCTCCTCGCACTCGAAGCCGCAGAGCCGCAGCTCGGGCCGGAGTGGGTGTTCGAGGTGGTGCTGTACGCGTTCCTTCTCATCGGCGGGCTCCTCCTCATCTTCCTCTCCATGCTGGGACACGAGCGGTTGAGGAAGGGGCAGACCAGCAAGGTCACCATCAAGGACCTCTTCTCGTTCGAGTCGAACCTCGTGGGGCTCTTCGCGCTGATTGGCCTGACACTCATTGGCGGGGGCTTGTTCCTGCGGTTCTCGGACTATCGAGGCAGGCTCAAGGATGTCGAGGCAGCCCAGAAGGGGCTCGAAGAACAACTCAAGTGGGAGCGCGAGCGGGGGCAGGAGGTGCTGGAGAAGTACAAGTTCCTGAGCCTCGAATTCCTGCTCGACTTCCCGCCGGACTCCCTTCCCGGAGACAACACCCAGGTCAAGGTGAGCGCGGTCGTGACGCCGAAGGACGAGGAGAGTGCACCCAAGGTGGGACTGGTGGCGACCCGGCCGGAACCCGGCGGGCTCGTCGCGATCGTGCAGAGCCTGCGCCCGGGGGATGTCGTCATTCTTCGCGCCACGAATGGCAAGCAGTCGTGGACCAGCAAGTCCTTCCTGGTGCCCTCCATCGCCATCAAGATGGAAAAGAGCCAACCGGGCCCGACTCAACTCACGGAAGACACGCCATGAAGCGTCTGTCCGCCACACTCGGAATCATGGGGGTGTTGTTCGCGTCGGGCGCCCTGCTTCCACCGCTCTCGGCCGGGGCCGCGCTTCAGCCCGTGCCTGGACAGACGCAGTCCCTGCGGGTGGGGAATGATGCGGTCCGTCTTGGAACGAACCTCTGGCGATGGACGGCCTACATCGAGGCGCCCGACGCGGTCCTGCGACAGGTTCGCTGCGTGGAGTACACCTTGCACCCCACGTTTCCGGATCCTGTTCGTGAGATCTGTGAGCGGGGCAAGGGGCCACGCGCCTTCCCGCTCGAGGCGACGGGCTGGGGCTCGTTCACCCTCCAGGTGCGTGTCTTCTTCGAGGATGGCCACATCCAGAAGCTGACGCGCAGGCTCCGCCTCTAGCCCGGTGCCATCCCGCCGCGGCGTCACACCCGGCGGCGCAGGGGCTCCCGCGCGGAAAGCCACGGCGCGGGAATGGATGAACGGCCCGCGCTCAGGGCGACGATGCCCCCCACCATGGCGCAGGTGGTGTCCCGGTCTCCAAAGCCGGCCACCGTGCACCAGAGCGCTTCCTCGAAGGAGTCAATGTGCCTTGCCGCGCACCACACGGCGAAGGGCACGGTGTCCTCGGAGAGGACCTTCTGCCCGCTGCCCAGCGTGCGCGCCGCCGAGGACGGGCTGGACTCCAGCGGCCAGGCCCGGGCCTTCTCCAGCCCCTGACGGGTGGCGCCGGCGGGCGTGCAGTCCAGCACCGTGCTGAAGAGCTCCGTCACGGCGCCGCGGGCGTCCGGCGTCTGGCACGCCCACGCGGCGGCGACCGCGATGGCGATGGCGCCCGCCTGTCCCTCCGGATGCGCGTGCGTCACCTCCGCCGACGCGCGCGCTTCGGACACCACCCGGGTCAGGTCTCCCGCGAAGTACGCCCCCAGGGGCGCCACACGCATGGCCGCTCCATTGCCCATGGAGCCCTGCCCTTCGAAGACCTCCGCGGACACCTCACGCCAGGGAAGCCCGAGCCCCAGCTTCCACAGGATGTCGTGCGCGGTTCCGCCATAGCCTCGGTTCTTGTCGCGGCGGTAGCGCTTCGCGAAGAGGCCCGCGAGCGCGTCCGGGTCGACATGGCCGTGGTCTTCCAGCACCTGGACGACGGACAGCGCCATCTCCGTGTCGTCGGTGTAAGCCCACGGTGCGCGGGGTACGACACGCTGCTCCACCCAGGGCTGTACCAGCTCATGCGCGCCGAAGAAGCGCTCGCCGAAGGCATCCCCGACGGAAACACCCTCCAGCGAGACAAGGGCGCGAGCCATCCGCGCCGCAGCGTCCATCGGTTTTCGTGGGGTATCGCTCACGCCATGCCTCCAAGCTCGTCGTAGCCCAGGGCCGCACCCGTCCCGGCCTGGTTCCACGGAGCGTGCCATCGCCCGCACCCTCGGGCTGACGGTGGAGGCCCCGGGCGCGCGGATCTGCCTCCTGCCGGACGCTCCCTCTCCCCCGGCCCCCGGATGCCGCCCCGGGCTGCGCGCCGGACTCCCCGCTGCGGCTCCTCTGTGCTAACCCGCGTTGGCCTCAAGGAACCCACCAACCCCTCCAGCCCGGACACCTTCCATGGCAGGCAGCAGCCTTTTTGCGCTCCTCGACGACATCGCTTCCATCCTGGATGACGTCTCCATCCTGACGAAGGTCGCGGCGAAGAAGACGGCGGGGGTGCTCGGAGACGACCTGGCGCTCAACGCGCAGCAGGTGACGGGCGTGAACGCGGACCGTGAGCTGCCCGTGGTGTGGGCGGTGGCGAAGGGCTCGCTGGTCAACAAGGCCATCCTGGTGCCGGCGGCGCTGGCCATCAGCGCGCTGGTCCCCTGGCTGGTGACCCCGCTGCTGATGGTGGGCGGCGCCTTCCTCTGCTTCGAGGGCGCGGAGAAGCTCGCGCACAAGTTCCTGCACAGCGAGGAGGAGGACAACGCGCACCGCGCCGAGCTGCGTGAGGCGCTGGCCAACCCGAGCGTGGACCTGGTGGCCCTGGAGAAGGACAAGATCAAGGGCGCGGTACGCACCGACTTCATCCTCTCCGCGGAGATCATCGCCATCACGCTGGGCACCGTGGCGACGGTGGGATTCGCCACCCGCGTCTCGGTGCTGGTGGGCATCGCCCTCATCATGACCCTCGGCGTGTACGGGCTCGTGGCGGGCATCGTGAAGCTGGACGATGCGGGGCTGTACCTCAGCCGCCGGCCCGGGGCCTTCCAGCGCGGCCTGGGCGCGGGCATCCTCCGCACGGCGCCGTGGCTGATGAAGTTCCTCTCCGTGGCGGGGACGGCGGCCATGTTCCTGGTGGGCGGCGGCATCCTCGTGCACGGCGTCTCCACCCTGCACCACGCGGAGGAGTCCTTCTCCGCCTGGGCGTCCAACGTGCCGGGCGTGGGCGGCATCCTGGGGGGGCTCGCCCCCAGCCTGATCAATGCCGCGGTGGGGCTGGGCACCGGGGCCGTGCTGGTGCTCCTCTTCACCCTGGGCAAGAAGGTCGTGAAGGGCCGAGGCGCGAAGAAGTAGCGCGCCTCAGAGCTCGAAGCGGATGCCCTGGGCCAGCGGCAGCGCGTCCGAGTAGTTGATGGTGTTGGTCTGCCGGCGCATGTACGCCCTCCATGCGTCGGAGCCGGACTCGCGGCCTCCGCCCGTCTCCTTCTCGCCGCCGAAGGCACCGCCAATCTCCGCGCCGGAGGTGCCGATGTTGACGTTCGCGATGCCGCAGTCGGAGCCGGCGGACGACAGGAAGTGCTCGGACACCTTGAGGTCCTGGGTGAACACGGCCGAGGAGAGCCCCTGCGGCACGCCGTTCTGGATGGCGATGGCCTCCTCCAGGGTCCGGTAGGGCAGCACGTAGAGGATGGGCGCGAAGGTCTCCGTCCGCACCACCTCGTCGTCGGGGCGGACTCCGGTGATGAGGGTGGGCAGCACGAAGTGGCCGGGGCCGCCGCGCGCGCGCCCGCCGCTCACCACCCGCCCTCCCGCCGCTTGCGCCTTCTCCACCATCGCCTCGAAGCGCCGCACGGCCGCCGCGTCGATGAGCGGCCCCATGAGGACGCCGGGCGTGAGCGGATCGCCCATGTGCGCCTCCACCTGCACGTACGCGGCGGAGAGCCGGGCGACCACGTCGTCCACGATGGACTCATGCACGATGAGCCGGCGCGTGCTGGTGCAGCGCTGGCCGGCGGTGCCCACCGCGCCAAACACGATGGCGGGGATGGCCAGCTTCAGGTCGGCGGTGCGGTCCACGATGATGGCGTTGTTGCCCCCCAGCTCCAGGAGGCTTCGGCCCATGCGCTGGGCCACGCGCACTCCCACCTGACGGCCCACCGCGGTGGAGCCGGTGAAGCTCACCAGCGCGACGCGCTTGTCATCCACCAGTCGCTGCGCCAGCTCCGTCCCGCTGTCGTTGAGCAGGAAGAACACCTCCGGAAAGCCCCCGGCCTTCAGCGCCTCGTTGCACAGGCGCGTGGCGGCGATGGCCGACAGCGGCGTCTTCGGAGAGGGCTTCCAGACGCAGACGTTCCCGCACACCGCGGCGATGAACGCGTTCCACGCCCACACCGCGACCGGGAAGTTGAAGGCGCTGATGATGCCGACCACGCCCAGCGGGTGCCACTGCTCGTACATGCGGTGGCCGGGGCGCTCGGAGTGCATGGACAGGCCGTAGAGCATGCGCGACTGGCCGACGGCGAAGTCCGCGATGTCCACCATCTCCTGCACCTCGCCATCCCCCTCGGCCTTGATCTTCCCCATCTCCAGCGACACCAGCGAACCGAGCGCGTCCTTGTTGCGGCGCAGCGCCTCGCCGCACAGGCGGATGGCCTCACCCCTCCGGGGCGCGGGGGTCGCCCGCCACGCCGCGAAGGACTGCGCCGCCCTCTGCATCAACGCCTCGTAGTCCTCCACGCTGGCCGAGGACACGCGGGACAGGCGCTCGCCGTTGCTGGGGTTGTGGACCTCGATGTCCGCGCCCGCGCCCGCGCCCGCGCCCGCGCCGGACCACTCGCCATTGCCGAGGTACGTGCCGGGGTTCCGCTCCGAAAGGCCAAGCGCTTCGAGGATGGCGTGGGGCATGGAGGTCTCGCTCGCAAGTGGGGCACGAGGGGTGCTCCCAGGTCAGGCCCGCGTACCACACGGCGTGCCTCGCGGCCCAGGACGCGCAGCGTTGTCCGCACCGTGCGGCGCAAGCGTCGCACCGCGTCCAGGACGAGCGGCGGGAGCGCTCCATGCCCATGGCAAAGTTCCAGGGCGGCCGGCTGTTGCCTGTCATTCATCGGCGCGCGGCACCCGCCGGCTCAGATATCTGTGAGGCCTGACGGCACGGCTGCGGATTTCGGAGAGGCCCTCGCGCGCAATCCTCCGAGAAGACATGGGATGAGATTGGCCCGGCGGCTGCATCCGCACCGGGACTCATTCCCAGGAGAGAACGCAGATGCGACCCACACTTCCGTTGATGGCCCTCACCCTGCTCCTCGCCGCCTGTGGGGAGGTCGAGGTCTCCCTCGCCACGGACGCCACGGAGTACCAGCCCGGTGACACCGTCCAGCTCGTGCTCGAGAACCAGGGCACCCGCGAGGTGGGCTACAACCTCTGCTTCGTCCGGGTGGAGCGCCAGGAGGACGGCGGGTGGGTGTACACGCCGCACCTGGACGCGAACGAGGTCTGCCCGGCCATCCAGCACACGCTGAAGGTCGGCGCGGAGGCCCAGGGCACGCTGCGGCTCCCCGCGACGCTGCCGGCCGGCGAGTACCGCGTCGTGAACGATGTGGACACCCTGAGGACCGACTCCGAGGGGCGGTCCGCCCAGGAGCCGGTGACGAGCAACACGTTTGTCGTTGGCGAACTCCCATGACCTCCCGCGGCTGACACGCCCGTGCGCATGCAGTGAACAGTCGCCGCACGGGCGCGCTCTTTGTCGTGCACATCGCATCTGCTCCCTGTGATGGAGGGCGACCTTCCAGGGAGACGGATGATGCACCAGGGTCCATTCGCAGCAGCGGTCGTGGCATGCCTCTTCGGGTTCATGGGTGTTGCTCGCGCGGACCCGGCGTCGCCCCGGAAGGAGGAGCCCCGCGTGGAACTGCGCGCGGTGGCGGAGCTGGGCTTCCTGGATGTGCTGTCGCACAGCCTGCGCCAGGGCAGCGAGGGCTCCATCTTCCGGTTCCCGGAGGACGGTGGGCAGGACAACCTCTACACCTTCGTGCGCCTGAGCGCGGAGCTGTCCCTGCGCGGGCGGCACACGGTGGTGTTCCTGGTGCAGCCCCTGGACATCCAGACGCAGGTGGTGCTGCGCCGGGACGTCACGCTGGACGGGCTCACCTTCCCGGAGGGCACAGCGCTGGACGTGCGCTACGCCTTCCCGTTCTACCGCGCCAGCTACCTCTATGACCTGCTGGCCGGCCCCGAGCGCGAGCTGTCGGTGGGCGCGTCCCTGCAGCTGCGCAACGCGACGTTCGTCTTCACGTCAGCGGACGGGACGCTGCGGCGGGCCAACCGGGACGTGGGGCCGGTGCCGCTGCTCAAGGTGCGCGCGAAGTGGGCGCTCGGTGAGAACTGGTGGGTGGGGTTGGAGGCGGACGGCGCCTATGCGCCGGTGGCGCTCATCAACGGCGACGACGATTCGGCCACGGTGGGAACGCTGCTGGACGCGAGCCTGCGCGGCGGCCTGCGGATCACCGACGAGGTCGACGTGTTCCTCAACCTGCGCTACCTGGGCGGCGGCGCGCGCGGCACGTCGGATGACAACGAGGAGGAGTTCACCGACGGCTTCACGAGCAACTGGCTCAACACCGCCACCGTGTCGCTGGGCTTCCAGTACCGGCTTCCGAGCGCGGACTGAAGAGGGGTCCTCCTGGTGACTAGGGCAGGGGCACGGGGCCCTGCCCGCCCTCCGCCTCGGTGATCAGCTCCTCCTGGACGACAGGCTGGACGCAGTGGACCAGGAGGACGCGCAGCGCGGTGTCGAGCGCGAACGAGACCTCCAGCCCCTCCACCGTCATGACGAAGCCGTCCTCGGTGCGCTGAAGGCGTGACAAAATCGGCTCCAGCGATACGGCGCTTCGCATCACGAGCGCGAAGTTCTCCAGATGGGTCTCCAGGTGGAGGCGGACCTCGCCCGGAAGCCGCTGGAGCTGCCGCTCTGCTCGCCGCGAGTAGAAGAGCCGGGACATGGATTGAGGCTAGGCATGCGCCCGGGGTCTGCCCGGGCCTCGGGAACGCACGGCCCCTGTCCAGGCAGGCAGGCGGCGAATAAAACAAGTCTTACCTGTAAAACATGCCATCCTGGGCACAGCTATTTCCCCTGCATCCGTTCCCCCAGGAGTAGTGACATGCCTTCCCCCCGATACAGGCCCCTCGGCCTGCTCTGGCTCCTTGCGCTGGGCTCCCTCCCGGCCTGCGTTGACGAAGGCCCCCCGGCCCCCACCGACCTGGGCGAGCTGACCCGGAGTGTCGACAACGAGGTCAGCATCTTCGGCGCGGGCACCCTTCCCGCGCTGAGCATGGACCCGGACGTCGCCTCCGTGGAGCTGGGCGTGAAGTTCCGCGCCAACGTCCCGGGCGTCGTCTCCGGCATCCGCTTCTACAAGGGCAGCGCCTCCAACGCGGGGCCCCATGTGGGGAGCCTCTGGAGCCGCACCGGGCAGCGGCTCGCGACGGTCACGTTCACCAACGAGACTGCCACCGGCTGGCAGACGGCGCGCTTCACCACGCCCGTGAGCATCACGGCCAACACCACCTACGTCGCGTCGTACCTGGCGCCAGCGGGACGCTATGCCTCCACCAGCGGCTTCTTCAACGGACAGGGCACGGCGAACGGTCCCCTGACGGCGCTGGCGTCGGGCGTGGATGGCGAGAACGGGGTGTATGTCTATGGCGGCGGCGGCTTCCCCACGCAGAGCTACAACCACAGCAACTACTTCGTGGACGTGCTCTTCACCTACAGCCCGGACACGAGCGCGCCCACCGCGCCGGGCACCCTCACCGCCACGGCGCCCTCGCCCGGAGCCATCCAGCTCTCCTGGGGCGCGGCCACCGACAACACGGGCGTGACGGGCTACCGCGTCTTTCGCGGGAGCACGCAGGTCGCGTCGGTCTCCGCCGGCACGCGGAGCTACCTGGACACCGGGCTCGCGCCCTCCACGCTCTACACGTACACGGTGAAGGCGCACGACGCGGCGGGCAACGTGGGCGCTGCCTCCAACGCAGCCTCGGCCACCACGCAGCCGCCTCCGGTGGGCGGCGGGCTGAGCCTGCCCCGCGTGCCCTGGGAGGGAGGCCCTCCGTTCTACGCCGCCTACCCGGCCATGGCGGGCACGCCCTGGCTGACGGAGGACTTCTTCCCCATCGCCTACTGGGGCGCGTACACGGACACGGAGTCGCGGATCATCACCGACAAGGCGCATGGCATCAATTCGTTCCTGGAGACGTATGCCGGCAATGCCTCATCGGCGGGCTGGATGCGCAAGCACGGCATCTGGAACCTCGCGGGCTCCGGCGCGGGCGGCGAGGCGGTGGGCGCCACCTTCCCCGACGAGGCGGACATGTGGGCGGGGCCGGGTTGGGATCCGTGGACCGGCAACTACGCCGGCTATGACGTCTGCCTCCCGGATGATCCGCGCCGCTGCGGCTTCACGGTCTACAACACCGAGTACCAGCGGCTGAACAACCCGTCCGCCTTCATCTACGCGAACGTCGGCAAGGGCGCCCTGATGTGGTGGGGGGACCGCGACCGGGAGATCGCCCTCAACGGCGCGGCCGGACCGGACAGCCGGGCGAACTGGCGGCTGGGCATGGTCACCGGCGACATCTACTTCTACACGGACGGCAACATCGGCGCGGAGGCCGTCAACTGGTTCGGCATCCCCGCGAGCGAGGTGCGGCGGGCCTCCAACTACGGCGAGGTCCTGATGAAGAACCTGCGGACCGCCTCCGGCGCGGGCAACAACGGCAACCCCCGCTCCGCGCTCGGCGTCGTCGTGGAGCTGGGCGGGCAGGCCACCGGCAGCGTCATCAATGCCAACCAGGTGGAGGGCGCCGTCTGGTCCACGCTCATCCATGAGGCGCGCGTGGTGGCGTACTTCTCCCACGCCTTCTCCGACACGACGGCGAACCCGTCCAGCTCGGACGTGCTCAATGACACCCGGCCCGCCTACCAGGCCACCCGCGACCGGGTGAAGGCCATCAACGCGAAGGTGCAGTCGCTGGCCCGGGTGCTGAACACGCAGTCCTACGCGTGGCAGTTCAACCCGAACCTGAGCACCATGCTCAAGTTCCGCGACGGCGCGGCGTATGTCTTCGCGATGCAGAAGCGGCAGTACACCAGCGGGACCTACACCTTCACCCTCCCCCTGGAGCTGCCCGCGAGCGGCACCATCGAGGTGGTTGGCGAGGGCCGCACCCTGCCCTACTCCGGCAGCAGGTTCACGGATGCGTTCGCCGCGGAGCACTCGCACCACGTCTACCGCATCGTGAAGTGAGTCCCCGGGCGGGGGCCTCCCGTGGGCCCCCGTCCCCTTCATCCGCGGCGCGTCGCCACCGCCAGGGCTGCCGGGATGGTCTCCCGCATCAACTCCACGAACCTGCGCAGCCTCGCCGGATGGAACCGCGCCTGCGGATAGAGCAGGTACATGGGCAGGGGCGCGGCCCGCCAGTGCGGCACCAGGTGCAGGAGCCGGCCCCGCGCGAGGTCCTCCTGCAACACCCAGGACGAGCCCACGCAGACGCCCAAGCCCTTCACCGCGGCGCTGCGCAGGGCGTAGAGGCTGTCCGTGCTCACGCGCGGCTGGAAGACGATGGGCTGGACCTCACCGGTCGCCACGTGGGTCAGCGAGAGTTCGTTGCGGTAGAACGTGCGCAATGACAGCCAGGGCAGCCGTGCCAGCTCGTCGGGATGGGTCGGCACCGGGACTCCCGCGAGCACCGACGGCGCGGCCACGACGATGCGCGGCACCTCCGCCACGCGGATCGCCACCACGCTGGGGTCATGCACCTCGCCAACGTGGATGGCGCAATCCATCCCATCCGCGATGAAGTCCACCGCCCGGTCGTGCAACAGCCATTCAACCGAGACCCGCGCGTGGCGGCGCAGGTATTCCGTCAGCGGCTCCACCAGCAGCTCCTGCCCGAACGCATGGGGCACCACGACGCGCAGCGTGCCCTCCGGTTCGTCGCTCGCGCCACGCAGGTCGGACTCGAGCAAGTCCCAACTGGCCAGCAACTCCTTCGCCCGCTCGTAGCAGCGCGCACCGTCTTCGGTGAGCTTCATCGCGTGGGTGGAGCGCTGCAGCAGCCGCAGCCCCAGCGAACGCTCCAGCGCCTGGAGCCGGCGGCTCACCGTCGGCTGCGTGGTGCCCAGCTGCGCGGCGGCGGAGGACAGGCTCCCCGCGTCCACGATGCGCAGGAAGGTCTGCATCAGCTCCAGCCGGTCGGCGGTGGCTGGCGCGGCAGGCGGGGGCATCCGCTTCGGGGAGACACGCGGCCGGGCCGGCTTCGAGATCTTGGGCATGAGGGCGTCCTCCAGGCGGGCTCATACGCGAGGCGTATATCCGCTGTGCGGAGCACGCTACTACCGAACCCCCTCCCTCTGGCGCACTGTCACTTCGACTCGCAGCGCCAGGGTGAACCCCATGTCCTTCATTCGTACCGTACATGCAACCGCCGGAAGCAGCCCCCTGCCCACGGCCGCCAGTCACGACAGCGGCAGCGAGCCCATGTCGAGCGGTCTGCGCCTGCTGCTGGCCTCGGGCGCCGGACTGTCGGTGGCGTCGATCTATTACAGCCAGCCGATGCTGGGGGTGATGGGGGCCAGCCTCGGCGCCTCCGACACCGCGGTGGGGCTCGTGCCCACGCTCACCCAGCTGGGCTACGCGCTGGGCATCCTGCTGCTGACGCCGCTGGGCGACCGCTTCGACCGGCGCCGCATCATCCTCCTCAAGGCCGCGCTGCTGAGCGTGGCGCTGCTGCTGGGCGGCCTTGCCCCGGACATCGGCCTGCTGCTGGGGGTGAGCTTCGCCGTGGGCCTGACGGCGACCCTGGCGCAGGACATCGTGCCGGCCGCAGCGACCCTGGCCCCCGAGCACGAGCGCGGCAAGGTGGTGGGCACGGTGATGACGGGCCTGCTGCTGGGCATCCTGCTCTCCCGCGTCATCAGCGGCGTGGTCGCCGAGCACTTCGGTTGGCGCGCCATGTACGGGCTCGCCGCCGCCAGCGTGGCCCTGGTGGGCGTGGCGGCCTGGCGCGGCCTGCCCCGCTTCCATCCGAGCAGCACGCTCTCGTACGGCGCCCTGCTCGGCTCACTCGCCAGCCTGTGGCGCAGGTACGGCGCCCTGCGCCGGGCGGCGCTGGCACAGGGGCTGGTGTCGGTGGGCTTCAGCGCGTTCTGGTCCACCCTCGCCGTGATGCTTCATGGCGCGCCGTTTCACCTGGGCAGCGCTGCGGCCGGTGCGTTCGGCCTGGCGGGCGCGGCGGGGGCGTTGGGTGCGCCGGTGGCGGGCCGCCTCTCGGATCGCTTCGGCCCTGAGGTGGTCACCCGCCTGGGCGCCGGACTGGCCGCCCTCTCCTTCGCCGCGATGCTCGCGGTGCCGTGGCTGGAGCCGAACGCCCGGCTGTGGCTGATTGGCGCCAGCGCGATCGGCTTCGATCTCGGGGCCCAGATGATGCTCGTGGCGCATCAGACGATGGTCTTCGGCATCGACCCCGCCGCACGCAGCCGGCTCAACGCGGTGCTGTTCGTCTGCATGTTCATCGGGATGGCCGTCGGGTCGGCGGGTGGCAGCCTCGTGCTGGCCCGGTGGGGATGGGCGGCGGTGACGCTGCTGGCGACCGCCTCCGCGCTGGCCGCGCTGCTGGTGCGCCTGTTTCCGGGAGGCAGAAGTCCCCTGCAAGTGCGATGACACGCTCCCCGAGCCCCTTGACTGGAAAGGTCGTGAGAGATGTCGGCACAGTATGATCAGATTGGAGAGAAGGTCGCAGGCTGGGACGTCCTGCCCGTGCGCTCGGAGTACATCGAGGGCCATACCTTCTTCAAAGCGCTCGGCTCCGTGGAGGGGCAGACCGTGCTGGACCTCGCGTGTGGCGACGGGCTGTACACGCGGCAGCTCAAGGCGCGAGGCGCCCACCGGGTGGTCGGCGTGGACATCTCGGAGGAGATGATTGGCGTCGCCCGGCGACAGGACGAGGCCGAACCGCTGGGCATCGAGTACCGCGTGTCGGACGTGGCCGACATGGCCCCGCTGGGTGCCTTTGATTGCGTGACGGCCGTCTATCTCCTGCACTACGCGCACTCGCCCGAACACCTGCTGCGGATGTGCCGGAACATCCATGCCCACGTGAAGCCCGGGGGCCGCTTCGTCACCTATGCGTTCAACCCCGGGTTCAGCGCGAAGGGGCCCAACAGCACCCGCTATGGCATCACGATGCTGGATTTCCCGGAGTCACCCCGGGAGGGACAGGAGATCTCCGCGGAGCTGCACACGAAGAGCCCCTTCACCATCCACTTCTCGTACTGGAGCCGGGCCACGCACGAGCAGGCGCTGCGCGAGGCGGGGTTCCAGAACCTCACGTGGATCCGCCCCGATTGCTCTCCCGAGGGCATCTCCCGGTACGGCCGGGAGTTCTGGCAGGACTACCTCGACAACCCTCACGGGGTAGCGCTGCGCTGCGAGCGGTGAGCCGGGCCGTGCGGGCCCGGCCCGGGAGGCTCAGGGGCAGAGCCGCTCGACCGACTTGATGCGCACCACTCCGTCGACGTTCGGGTCGTTGGTCTGGTCGCCGATGGCGATGGTGCCGGTGGCCGTGAAGTTGTTCCGCGTGAGCTTCGCGACGCCGTCGATGCTCACCGTCGCCACCTTCGCGGCATCCACCGCGAGTTCGTAGACATGATACGCGCCGTCGATCACCGGGAACGCCGCGGACTGCGTGTCGTCCGCCCAGCCGATCGCCGCGCTGTCGAGGTAGATCATCTGCGAGCGATCCGTTGCGTTGCCGAACGGCGGCGTGAAGCTCCCCATGAGGGTCGCGCCGCTGTCGAGCGAGTTGTGGGTGTTCACCGACTCGACCTGCATCGTCACCTGGAGCTTGAACGGCTTCGTTCCGTCGAACGCGTTCGCCCGCGTGATGAGCAGCTGCCCGCTCGTCCGCCCACCGGCGTTCGTCGACGTCGCGAGGCGGACATGGTCCGCGCCGTACGTGAGCGTGTTGGGCGCCTGCGTGACCGCCGTCCAGCCCTGCGCCGCGATGTCGGTGCCGCCGACCAGCAGCGGAACGCTCGCGCGCGCGGACCACGTCGACGTCGACGTCGCGGGCGCGCACACCTCGCAGGCGTTCGCCGGGTTCGGCTCCCCTGCGGCGTAGACCTTGCCGTCGATGAAGCACTTCGGGCTGCACGCGCCGGACACGCAGACCTGTCCCGGGCTGCACGACGTCCCGTCCGCGCGTTGCGTCCACGTGGTCGCGGACAGCAGCGGCAGGCACTGCTCGCACACGTTCGCCGCGTTCGCCGCCCCGGCGGTGACCTGCTGGCCGCCAATCTGACAGACCGAGAGGCAAGCACCGCCCTCACAGACCTGGCCCGTTGCGCAGGCCAGGTTGCAACCCCCGCAGTGGGCCGGGTCCGTCGCGGTGCTCACACAGGCTTCGCCGCACAGCGTGGAGCCGGCGCTGTCGCACGTCGGCGGCACGGACGCGTCGGGCACGGACGCGTCGGGTGTGTTGCCGGGGTCGGGGGGGGAGTTGTCGCCGCAAGCAGCGACAAGGCCGAGCACGACGAGGCAGGACAGGGCAGTCAATCGAAGGGAGGACATGGTGCCTGCCACCTTACGCCACCCCACACCCTCGCGACGTGTGGGTTGGGGCCGGGCTGAGGTGCTACGGCTTCGGGGCGATGGAGACCTTCACGCCCTCGCTCCACGTCTTGTGCTCGTCCGCGTAGTACAGGTACGCGCGGCTGGCCGGACCGGTGTACGTGCCGGGCACCGCGGCCACCAGGGACAGCGGCACGTTGATGCGCTTGTGGGGCTCCATGCCGCGCCAGTACAGGACGACGTCGCGCCCGAGCACCTCGTACGCGTCCACCACCTGCCGCTTCACCAGCTCCTTGAGCTGGTCATGCCGCACCTCCAGCCCGCCCGGCACGCCGAAGATGGCCACCGCCGTGGGCAGCCGCTGGCCCGTGCGGTTCACCATCACCACGCGCGCCTCGGTGGGCTCGCCCTCGGTGAGATCCTTCTTCGCCAGAGACACCTCCAGCGCCACCGACGTGTCCTTCGAGCTGTCCGGCACGAGCGCGCTGTAGGTGACCTCCACCGAGTACGGCAGCTCCGCCCCGCCCTCCATCCTCAGCTCCACGCGGCGCTCGCCCGCAGCCAGCAGCGCGCTCACGTCGGGCAGCTTGAGGGCCTCCTGGGTGGAGCCGTCGAAGCGCACGGGCTCGCCCACCGGACGGCCCTCCACGTACACGCGCACCAGGCCCGGGGTGAGCTTCGACGCGCGCGCCTTGTCGTAGGCGATGATGGCGCGCAGCGCGAGCACCGTGCTCTGCGTCGCCCCGTAGCGGCCTCCGTCGCTGGACTCCGCGAGGAACTTCATCGCGCGCTCCACGTTCCCCATGAAGGAGGGCTCGCGCATCCACGCCAGCGTCGCCAGCGCGGTGGTCTCGATGTTCAGCGTCTCCCCCGAGCTGCCCACGATGGACTGCGTCGCGCCGCCCACGACCCCGTCCTTCCCCTGCAGTGACGCGAGCCGGCCCATCAGCGCCCGCGCCTCGGCGGTGTCACCGGCGAGCGCCAGCGCATTGGCCGCCAACGCCACCACGTAGCTGTTGGTGCTCTTCGCCGCCGCGGCCTTCAGCGAAGCGACCTCGCGCGACAGCGCCTTCGCCTGGGAGACGGGATTGCTCGCGCTCTCCAGCAGCGTCCAGAGGATGTATGCATTCGACGTGTCCGCGTCCTCCACCCACACATGCAGCGCGCGGCGCTTGCGATTGAAGCCCCCCTGCCCGTCCCGCTGCTGGAGGAGCCACTCGCGCGTGCGCTCCAGCATCGCGGTGTCCACCTCACGCACCTGGCGCATGTCCGTGAAGTGCAGCAGGCCGAACGCGGTCAGCGCCTCATGGCCCGGGGCCTGCCCGAACCACTCGTAGCCCTTCTCGGACGTCTCGTAGCCCACCAGCCGCTGGTAGCCCCGCTCCAGCTTCTCTCGCGCGCTCGCCACCAGCTCGGGGCTCACGCCGGTGTGCGTCTGGAAGTACTGCTGCGCCATCGTCATCGGGTACGTCGTGGAGCTGGTCTGCTCGAAGCAGCCGGAGGGCTCCTGGATGAGGCGGGCCAGTGACTCCGTCATGTTGGCGAGCGGGCCCGGGTACACGGCGATGGACGTCCGCACGCTGCCGGGCACCACGCTCGCGGGGAGCACCACGCGGTGCTCCGCCGGCCCCTTCGCGGACAGCAGCCCGCCGAAGGACACGCGGCCCGGGAAGCCCCGGGGCTTGATGGACAGCGTGCGGGTGACGACGTCCGTGTACTCGCCCGCGCTTGCCGTGAGCTTCACGTCCACCGGCCGCGCCTCCTGGCCGATCTCCAGCGAGAAGAGCTGACGGGCCCGCGCCTGCGAGGCCAGGTCCAGCTTTCCGCTGCCGGTGACCTTCACGTCCCCCTTCAGCTCCACCTTCACCCCTGCCCCGGCGAGCCTTCCCTCCGTCCCGTTCACCAGCGCCACCGGCAGCCGCACCACGTCTCCCGACGTCACCTCGAGGGGCAGCTTGGGCTCCGCGTAGAACGGCTGCACCGACTCCAGCTCCGCCACCGCCGAGCCGAGCGCGCCGTCCGCGCCCACCGCGCCCGCGAACGCCTTGAACGTCGTCACCGAGTCGCTCATCGCGAAGGACACCCGCGCCTCGCCGGTGCGAGCATCCGTGCGCACCCCGGCGTTCCAGTAGAGCGTCTCCGCGAAGTCGACCCGGTCCCCTGGCTTGCGGTTCGGCCGCACCGTGTGCGCGAACTCGCGGAAGTAGACCTGCGGCGCCCTGATGCGCCTCCTCTCCAGCATGTTCATGTCCCGCTTCGCGCCCCGGGGCGCCTCGTCCATCGGCGCCTCCTCCTCCTTCGCCTCCGCCCGGAGCACGGGGCCCGGGGCCATGGGAGCCTCGGCCGGTGGCACGGGAGCCGCCGCCGCGGCGAGGGCCACTCCGGGGACCACACCGCCCATGAGCAGGCCTGCCCCCTCGTCGGCGTCCTCCGCCTCCGCGAGCATGGCTTCCTGCTCCCTCATCGGCTGCGCCATCCCGGACGCGAGCTTCCGGTCATCGAAGGCATCGCCCCGCCCGCTCTTGCGGGTGGTCGGCCGGGGCTTGAGGACGGGCTCCTGCGGCCAGCGCACCGCGAGCACGCGCATCGCCGCGTCGCCGTGCCGGGCGAGGAAGCCCTGCGTGTCGGTCAGCGCGAAGCGCCGCCAGCCCTGCGTCCCCAGCAGCAGGTCCACCGCCAGCTTCGACTTCGGATGCTTCGCGTCGAGGTAGAGCTGCGAATCAGCCAGCTCCTTCACCTCGGGCTCCAGCAGCACCATGACCGGGAGCTGCGGCGCCTGGTCGCGCTTCTCCTGGAGCTCCAGCACCGCGTCATCCGTGACGGTGAGCATCACCAGCGCGGAGACCGGCCGGCCGTCGCGCGTCGTCCGGGCCGTGAGCTGCACCGGGCCACCGGGCACGTAGCGCGTGCGGTCCGCCTTCAGCTCGACCGTCACCGCCTTCGAGGGCTGGCGGAACACCAGCCGCTCCGCGACGGGCCGCCCGTCGTGGTCCCACACCGTGGCGACGAGCACGCCGTCCGCCTCGCCCGGATCCAGTGTCACCGGCCCGCCCTGCGTGTCCCCGAGCACCGCCGAGGCGACGCGCACCTCGCGCTGGCTCAGCGTCACCGTCGCGCGGCCCACGCCTGACAGGCCCACGGCGAGCTGCACCATCCGGCCGGCGGGCACCACGTCCTCGCGCACGCGGAGGACGGCGCCCCTCGGCTTCACCTCCGGCAACGGGAAGCTCTTCTTGATGCCCGAGGGCGCGTCGATGCGCAGCGCGTACCGCACCCCCGCCTGCGGGGTCAGCTCGAAGCGGCCACGGCCTTCGTGCTCCGAGCGCACGGTGGCGACGACCCGGCCGGTGCCCACCTCCACCACGCGGCCCACCAGGTCCGCGGGCTTGCGCGCGGGCGTGCGCGCCTCGAAGTAGACGCGCGAGGCGAGCCCCGCGACGAGGTCGCCGCCCTCCGGGTACAGGGTGAGGTCCAGCGTCTGGAGGAGGATGGGGATCGTCTTCGCCGCCGACTCCACGACGCCCCCGTCCTCGATGGTGAAGGCCAGCGTGCCCTCGCCGCGCTCCATCGCCGCCGGCAGCGGGAAGCGCACGGTGCAGCGCCCCTTCCCGTCCACCGTGCACGGCACCTGCGCGACGGTGGCGCCGTCGACGAGCGCGGTGGCCGTCACCTTCGCGCCCTCGGGCACGCCGCCCTCCGCGCGCTTCACGTCCAGGGTGGCGGTGACGGTGTCACCCGGCCCGTAGCCATCCCGGAGGAATTGAATCTGCGACTTGAGCCGGGGGGCCCGGTAGGCGCGCACGTCGAACTTCCGCTCCGCGGGGGCCGCGCCCGTCCACGGGTAGGTGACGCGCAGGGTGTACTCGCCGCCGGGCTGCCCCGCGGGGATGGGCCAGGCGTATCCCCAGACAGCGTCCGCCGTGGACACCGCCTGGGTGGTGACGATGTCCCCCTTGGGTCCCCGCACCTCCAGCCGGGCCTGGAGCGCCCCCGCGAACGGCTTGCGGCTCAGGGCCTCCAGCACCAGGCCCCGCGCCAGCACCTGCTCCCCGGGGCGGTAGAGCGGCTTGTCGGTGGTGACATGGGTCAGGTACCGGTTCGCGCCGCCCAGGGAGCGCGTGGTGGCCCGGGCCGCGAAGACGTGGGGCGACAGCAGCGCGAGGAGGCCGGCGAGCCCCAGGGTCAGGAGAGCGCGCAGGGAACGCGGGACGTGGAAGGTCATGGGTTCACTCAACGGACGAGCGTGCCAGAAGTTCTGATGTCCTCCATCCCTCGAAGGCCCCATGGCGCGCTGTTCGCAGGAGACATCTGCCCCGCCGTCCGATGCCGCGCCTACCGGGTTGCGTTAGCCCCGCCCTCCCCGGGCCAGCATGCCCGCACGCGGAGGAGCACCCGTGTCCCAGCCCCTGCACCGTAGGACCGTCCTCAAGTGCATCGTCGCCGTCGCGGCGAGCACGGCCTCTGGCTGCCACGATGACGACGACGGGCCCCCGACCGAGGACCGGCAGCGCTTCCCGCAGTCCGTGGCCTCGGGGGACCCGCGCCCGGACCGCGTGGTGCTGTGGACGCGCGCGGTGGACCCCGCGAATGCGGACGCGGACGTCGAACTCACGCTGCAGGTGGCGAGGAGCGCGGACTTCCGCACGCTCGTCCTGGAGCGCAAGGGCCTGCGTGCGCTGGCCGAGGATGACCACACCCTGCGCGTGCAGGTGACGAACCTCGCGCCGCGCACCGTCTACTTCTACCGGTTCGTGGTGGACGGTCAGAAGCACGAGCGCTTCTCGTCGCCCGTGGGACGCACGCGCACCGCGCCCTCGGACGACGCGGACGTGCCCGCGCGCTTCGTGGTGGCGAACTGCCAGGACTTCCTCGGGCGCTACTACAACGCGTGGCAGCGGCTGCTGCAGCTGGACGAGGACCTGGATTGCGTGGTGTTCCTCGGCGACTACATCTACGAGACGGTGCTCACGGATGCCGGGGCGGACCCGCGCTCCATCTCCTTCGGGGATCCGGGCTCCGCGCTGCCGCTGCCCACGGCGGCGGGAGGACCGAGGCTCGCCGCGCAGTCGGTGTCCAACTACCGCGATATCTACCGCGCCATCCGCTCCGACCCGCTCCTCCAGCAGGTCCACGAGCGCTACCCCTTCATCGTCGTCTGGGACGACCACGAGTTCTCCGATGACTGCTGGGACGCGCACGCCAACTACACGGACGGTCGCATGGATGAGTTCGAACCGGAGCGCAGGCGCAACGCGGAGCAGGCCTTCTTCGAGTACCAGCCCCTGGACGTGACGGCCGCGCCCGCGGGCCCCGTCGGGGTGGACTCGATTCCGCGCTACCCGGATGCGCGCATCTGGAGGGACCTGTCCTTCGGGCGCCACCTGCGGCTGCTCGTGACGGACTACCGCAGCTACCGTCCGGACCACCTCATCCCCGAGGACGCCTGGCCGGGGGCGGTGGTGATGGACGCGGCGGTGTTGCTGTCACTCGGACTGACGGCGGCGTTCGCCGCGGACACGTTCGCGTATGTGGACATCGACGCGGCGCAGAACGCGCCGCAGAAGGTGATCCTGCGGGCCGCGTATGTGCAGCTCGCGGTGGGCGCGGGGCTGTCGCTGGCGGACGCGATCGCTCGCGCGGAGGCAACGGTGCGAGGCAATGTCGCGCTCGCCTATGCGAACGCGGTGCTGACGCAGGCCGGGGCGCCGCCCCTGGATCCCACGGGCAAGCCGCGAGGGATCGCCTTCGTGCACCTGGGCAAGACGGACCTGTTCTCCCGCCTGGGCGCCCGCTACGTCGTCATCAAGGACACCTTCGACATCTACGCGGCGTGGCGCTTCGGGGTGACGGGCGGGGCCTCGGAGGACGCGCTGGGGCAGGCGCAGGAGCAGTGGCTCCTGGCGGCGGCGCGAGAGCCCGGAACCTGGAAGGTGGTGGTCAGCTCGGTGTCGCCCACGGCGATGATCTGGGACCTGTCCAACAAGGCGGACGTGCCCGCGCAGGTGCGCAACCGGTACGCCTTCGACGTGGACCAGTGGGATGGCTTCCCGGACCGCAAGCGCCAGTTGCTGGAAGGGCTGCGGACCGCGGCGAACGAGCGCGTGGTGTTCGTCGCGGGGGACATCCACGCGTCGTTCGCGTCGGTGGAGCTGGGGGTCGCGGCGGTGACGGCGCCGGCCGTCTCCTCGTCATCCATCCAGGAGGAGGCGGCCGGCGCGGTGACGGCGGCGGGCTTCCCCCCCGGCTCGGCGGTCTACCGCTACGTCGTCACCGAGCAGGAGGCCACGCTGCGCGAGGGCAACCCGGGCATCGCCTTCGTGGACACGGACTCGCACGGCTTCACGGTGGTGGAGGTGGGGCCGGAGGCGGTGCGCGCGGCGTATCACCTCATCCCCAGCAGCGAGGTGCGCACGGACTACTCCGCCCGCCCCGAAGACCTGGCGGCCCGCTTCACCCGGAGGGACTTCCGCATCACGCCCGGGGTCATCTCCGCGGTGTGACCGGTGAGCGATTCGAGCCCTATTCGCAGGGACGCACGGGCTTCCCGTGGCTCACCCTCAGTTCGGAGGGATCGCGCGTCCAGGCGAGGTAGAGGTCCCCGTACGGAGCCAGGCCCGCGGCAGGGCAGCCCGCCCCCGGGTCGATGACGTCCACCACGCTCGGAGCGCCGAACGTGCGTCCGCCGTCGTCCGACAGCGACACCTCCGTCACCCAGTCACGTTCGAAGGAGTGGCCGCGAGAGCGCACGAGCGCCACCCTCCCCGAGGGAGCACTGACGAGTCGCGAGCAGGCCTGGGCCTCGTCCGGGGCGGTGAGCTGCACCGGCTCCCCCAATTCACCAGAGTCGGGCATGAAGCTGCGCACCCAGCTCGGGCGCGCGGTGAAGGCAAATCCTTCCTCCCACACCACGAGCACGCGCCCCGCATGGTTGTCCACGAGCCTCGGACACCAGAGCTGCTTCCCTGCCCCGACCTTCACCGGCTCGCGGAAGCTCAGCCCGTTGTCCTCCGAGACGGCGACGAACAGTTCGTCCCCATTCTGGGCAAGGCTCTGCTGCCACGCGACGACGAGGCGTCCGTCGACGTAGAGGGCGTCCGGGCATTGCGCGCTGGAATCAATGAGGGAGAGCGGTGAGTGTCACAGTAGTTGTCGCGTGAAACATGTCACGCAGCAGCGTTCATCGGCTCTTCGTGTGGGTCGGCCACGAACCGTACCTTGCAGGGGGGCGTATCGCTTCAGCCTGCAGAGCCATGCTGGAAATCTCCATCCCCAAGTCTATTTGGGAGATCCCTCTTCGCCCCGGCGTCGCTCCTCCCCTCCTAATTCACGCCTCGGGCAATCCGGTCGTGGTCCAGAGCGAGCCGAACAGCTTGAGGACGGCGTGGGGGTCTCGAGCCACATCAGCGTGTCTTGGGACTCGGCAGCCCCATGGGCGAAGGGCCTTGCGGGTCGTCCCGCTCACGTATTTAACACTACTGTGTCAGGGGGCAGCGAAGGGGAGCGAGCCGTTGAGGGCTGTGCGCTCTGGCCGCCATTGCGTTGTCGTCGCGGCGCCCTACTCATGAAGTAGGTATGGACTCCTTCATGAACGCCGCTG
>NZ_RAWG01000660.1 GCF_003611735.1 Corallococcus sicarius
GCGTGGAGGGGGCGGAGAAGGTGACGGGGGAGGACGGCACGGTGGCGCTCGGGCCGCTGCGGCCCGGTGTGGTGCGCGTGGCGCATGGCGTGTGGCCGGGGCTCGACGTCACGGTGCACGTGCTGGGCGCGCAGGGGCCGGTGTTCCCCGAGCAGGCCCCGCTGGTGCCTGGGCTCGTGGCCCGGCGCGTGGAGGTGGGGCCACCGCTGCCGGTCAACGTGCGGGTGCGCGTGGAGGGCGCGCACGTGACGTGCTGGGTGGAGGATTCGCGGGGCCAGGTGTTGAAGGACCGGCCGGTATTCGTCGCGCTGTCCGAGGGCGAGCGGTCCGACGAGACGGTGCGTGATGGACTTACGCGCTTCACGGTCCGTGGCGCGAAGGGCCCCGTGAGCGTGTCCGTGGCGGACGTGCGCACGGGCGTGACGGCCATCGAAGAGGTGCGGCCTTGAAGCGCTCCTCTCCGGCGCTCGGCTCCGGACGCGTTGGCTTCGGGCGGTTCGCCTTCGGACGCTTCATCGTCGGGTGCTTCGCCATCGCCGTGCTGCTGCTCTCGGCGGAGGCCTCCGCGCAGACGCTGGCCTCGGACCTGCCCAGCCAGGCTTCGACGATCGCGGGCCGCGTCTGTCAGGACGTGGATGGGGACGGGCGCTGTAGCCCTGACGAGCCCGGCGTCGCGAGCGTGCGACTGGTGCTCGCCACGGGCCGGGAGGTCCGCACCGATGCCGCCGGGCGCTTCCACCTCACCGGCGTCGACTCGCGCCTGCCGGACCTGACCGACGGCCTCCACCTGCGCCCCGGTCGTCACCTGCTCAAGGTGGATCCGCGCAGCCTGCCGCCCTCCAGCCAGGTGTCCCCGAAGGCCGCGACCGTGGAGGTGTCCTGGGGTGCCGTCGTCCTCCAGGACTTCGCCGTGCGCACCGCC
>NZ_RAWG01000661.1 GCF_003611735.1 Corallococcus sicarius
GGGGGGCGCCTTTCAGGATCCGACAGTCTGCGCCGGGGCGAACACCAGCCGGTCGCCCTCCTGGGTGCCGCTGGCGAGGAGGACGCCCGCGGGCAGCTCCAGGACGGACTTCGCCCGGCGGTAGAGGGAGGTGGCGCGCCAGGGGGGAAGGGCGGACAGTTGCTTGACGATGTGCCCTTCCGCGTCCAGGAAGGCCACGTCGATGGGGATGCGCATGAAGAACGTGTGGATGGAGTTGCAGGGCGCGATGTGCATCCCGGCCCCCATTGGCAGCGAGGCGCGGCCCATGAGGCCCTGGAAGCGCTGGACGAAGGACTCGGCCCGTTCGGCGCGGTCCGCGAGCAGTCGCTGCCGCGTTTCGTTGGTCACCCTCCAGTGCATGCCCCGTGTTCTATCCCATGCTTGAGCCCCTGGCGTCCCCCCTGCACCTGGTCCTCGTGTCCCCCCAGATTCCGCCCAACACCGGCAACGTGGCCCGGCTGTGCGCGGTGACGGGCTGCCGGCTCATCCTGGTGGAGCCCCTGGGGTTCTCCATCGACGACCGGAACCTCAAGCGGGCGGGGCTGGACTACTGGGACAAGGTGTTCCTGAAGCTCTACCCGACCTATGACGCCTACGTGGCGGAGTACCCGCAGGCCCGGCGCTGGCTGTTCTCCGCGAGGGCCGAGACGTCGCTCTACGGGGCGCGGTTCCAGGCGGGGGACCACCTGGTGTTCGGCTCGGAGGTGACGGGGCTGTTGCCGGAGGTGATGGAGGGGGGGACGGGCACGCCCGTGTCCATCCCGATGCTGCCGGAGCGCCGGAGCTTGAATCTTTCGACGTCGGTGGGGATTGGCGCCTACGAGGCGCTGCGTCAGGTGCAATTGGGGGTGGCGGCCGGACAGGCGCCGCCGTCGAATTGAGGGTCGGG
>NZ_RAWG01000662.1 GCF_003611735.1 Corallococcus sicarius
CCGCGGCGGAGGCCCAGCGCGCGGCGTCTTCGGGCAGCCCCGCGGAGCTGCTCAAGAGCGTGGAGGAGGTCCAGCGCAAGGAGGTCGCGGCGCTCAAGGCCATGGTGGAGCTGCTCATCGAGAAGGGCGTTTTTTCCCGCGAGGAATACCTCGCCAAGGTCAAGCGGTAGCCAGCGGCCATGCGCAAGAAGATTGGTGAACTCCTCGTCCAGGCCGGAGTGGTCACGGACGAGCAGGTGAAGCAGGCCTTGGCCTCCGGGCGGCGCGGTCAGGGCCGCAAGCTGGGCGAGGTGCTGGTGTCCATGGGCCTGTGCACCGGCCGGGACATCGCGCGCGCGCTGGCCGCCCAGCACGAGCTGCCCTTCATGGTGCTCCCCGAGTACATCCCGCATGCGGTGTCCTCGCTGGTGTCCATGGATTTCCAGACCGAGCACCGCGTGCTGCTCTTCGCGCTGGAGCCGGATGGCCGCAGCGAGAAGCTCCACGTGGCGGTGGAAGACCCCGGCAACCTGATGCTGGTGGACGAGCTGCGCTTCCAACTGCGCAAGCCCTTGAAGGTGTTCGTCGTCGCGCCGGACGACCTCGACCGGGCGCTCGCGCGCGGCCGGGGTGAAGCCCTGGACATCGTGGAGGCCGAACCCATGGACATGGACCTGGATGAGGACGACTCGCCGGACATCCTGCCGTCGCCTCCCGTCGCGGCCCGGCCGCCCTCGCGTCCGCCGGCTCCGCCGACGCTGGACTGGGACCTGCCGCCGCCGCCGCCGGCCGACTCGCGTCCCGACGGCGCGGACGTGCTGGAGGACCTGCTGGGCGTGAAGCCCCGGGCCGCGCCGGGAGGCGACGGCAGGATGTCCGGCGAGTCGTCCTCATCCTGGTCCATGTCCATGGGTTCGGCCTCCACG
>NZ_RAWG01000663.1 GCF_003611735.1 Corallococcus sicarius
GTGCAGGGGGCGTGGAAGGCGCGGTGGAGTGCGCACAGGCCGCGAGGTTCAAGCCCACGAGCAGAGCCATGAGGCGGTACATGGAAACCCCTTTGAGAGGACCGGAAGACAGGCCCGCCCGAAGGTAGTCGACCCCTCTTGGACACGACAGCGATTGATCAACGCGAGGGGATTCGACGCACGGCGTTGATGCGCCGTCAGCGCGCGCGCCGCTCCAGCTCCAGCAGCGGCATCTCCAGCACCACCACCGTGCCGTGCGTGCACGGCGGGGTGAAGTCCGCGCGGTCCAGCTCGCCCAGCAGCGCACGGAGCTGAGCATCGGTGAGCGGAGAAGCGGCGGCACGGCGCGCGGCGTGACACGCCATCACGCGCACGGCCTCCGCGAGGCTCGTCACGTCCAGCGGGGCGCTGCGGGGCGGCAGCGCACGCGACAGGGCCTCCAGGAGCGCACGTGCATCCACGCCCTCCAGGCCCGCCGGCACCGCCTTGAGCGCGATCGCGGTGCCGCCAAAGGGCTCCACGTCCACGCCCAGCATGAGCAGTGCCTCGCGGCCCTCCACCAGCGACTTCACCGCGGCCAATGACAAATCCACCGTGGTGCCGAACAGCGACGGCGGGGGCGCCTTCGCCTCGTCATCCAGCCGGCGCAGGTACGCGGTGAGGCGCGCACGCTCCAGCGCGGCGTGCGGATCCAGCACCACCAGCGTGCCACCGGGGCCTTCGCAGACGTGGAAGCGGCTGCCCAGCATTCCCATGGGTCGCAGCGCGGCGAAGTAGCCCGGAGGCGGCGCCTCGTTGAGCTGCGGTTGCGCTTCACCGAACGCGGGCGAGCGCCCCGGCATCGCGGGCCCCTGGAACGGACCGGGGAAGCCGCCGCCATACCCCGGAGGCGCCCCACCC
>NZ_RAWG01000664.1 GCF_003611735.1 Corallococcus sicarius
CCCCGAGTCGCTTCTCGATGCGAGCCTGGAGGTCCGCGGCCGCGAGCGAGTCCATGCCCAACTGCGTGAGCGGAACATCCGAAGCCTGAAGGCCCGCCTCCGCGCCGAGGACCGCGGTGAGCTCTTCGCGGAGGATGCGCTCCAGCTCCTCCACGGAGCGGGAAGGGGACGCTGCGACCGGCGCCGGCTGCGCATTCGATGAAGTCTCAACCGAAGCGACGTGCTCCGCCATCGAGCCCTTGGCCGCCGCGCCAGTCGCGTCCGTCTGCTCCACCACCGCTGCATCCGCGACCGTGCCGGGCTGCGCCACCGGCGTCCGCACCAACGGCTCCGCGCCCGTCATCTCACTGCGCCACAGCACGGACAACTCACCCGACACGAGCCCCGCGCGGCACGCGAAGCGCTGGATCTTCCCGCTCGACGTCTTGGGCACCGCGCCCGGAGGCAGCAGCGCCACCGTGTGCGTCTGCACCTCCAGCTCGCGCGAGAGCGCCTGCCTCAACCCGTTCGCCACCGCCGCCAGCACCGTCGGGTCCGCGGACTCGGCCAGGTCCCGGCTCACCTCCGCCACCACGGCCAGCGCCTCACCGGCCGTCGTCTCCACGGAGAACGCCGCCACGCCGCCCGGCCGCACACGCGAATCCGCGCGCTCGAGCACGCCCTCCACATCCTGCGGATACAGGTTGCGCCCGCGCAGGATGATCAAATCCTTCCGCCGCCCGGTGACGAGCAACTGCCCGTCCTCCCGCAGCAAGCCCAGGTCTCCCGTACGCAGGTACTCCGGCCCGTCCACCACACCCGCGGGACGCGCGTGGAAGGTGGTCTCGCTCAGCTCCGGCTTGCGCCAGTACCCCTGCGCCACGCTCGCGCCCGACACCCAGATTTCACCGACCTGCC
>NZ_RAWG01000665.1 GCF_003611735.1 Corallococcus sicarius
GAGACAGGGGGAGGGCTTCAGGACGGGCGCTGACCTGCCCTGGCAGGCAGGACTACATCTTCGGTTGAACGGGCAACCATTCCGCCCCTCGGGTTCGCGTGGGGGTGCCCGGGAAAGGAAGTGGGAGGACACGTGCTACGCGCTCTCTTCGCCCTGATGTCGCTCCTGCCGCGAGGCCCGCGCCGGCACATCGTGCGCGGCCTGATGCACGCCGTGTGGGGCACGCTGTCCCACGCGAAGGTGTACGGCCTGAAGGACCTGCCGCCGGGCCCGTGCCTCTTCATCTGCAACCACCTGTCCAACGCGGACGGCTTCACGCTGTACCGCGCGCTGCGCCCGCGCCAGGTCGTCTTCCTGGCCGGCGTGAAGCTGCACGGCACGGTGATGACGCGGCTGGCGGCGGAGACGATGGACACCATCGACATCACGCCGAACTCGCCGGACATCGAGGCCCTGCGCCGCTGCGTGGACCTGCTCAAGGGCGGCCAGTCGGTGCTCATCTTCCCGGAAGGCGGGCGCAGCCGCTCCGCGGGCCTGTTGCAGGCGAAGAAGGGCGTGGGCCTCATCGCCAAGCGCGCCGGGGTGCCCATCGTGCCGGTGGCGCTGACGGGCACGCAGAAGCTGATGCCCATCAACGACTCCGACATGGGCGGCGAGCGGCTCTTCCACGCCGACGTCACCGTGACCTTCGGGCCCGCCTTCCGCATGCAGGACCTGGAGCCGGAGCTGGCCGGCGCCACGGATGCGCGCCAGGCGCTGGTGGACGCGATGATGCGCCGGGTGGCCGCGCTGCTGCCCCCGGAGTACCGGGGCGTCTATGCGTCAGGCCCCGAAGCGGTGGCCCCGTCCGCGT
>NZ_RAWG01000666.1 GCF_003611735.1 Corallococcus sicarius
GTGGGCGCCTCGAAGAGGGCTCGGAGGGGCAGCTCGCGCCGGAAGGTGGCGCGCACCCGCGAGACGAGCTGGGTGGCCAGCAGCGAATGGCCCCCGAGCGCGAAGAAGTTGTCGTGGATGCCGACCCGCTCCACGCGCAGCACCTGCGTGAAGAGGGCCGCCAACTGCTCCTCGGTGGGCGTGCTCGGTGCGACGTAGCTGGACGTGAGGGCGGTGCCCAGCGGCGCGGGCAGGGCCTTGCGGTCCACCTTGCCGTTGGTGTTGAGCGGCAGGGCCTCCAGGACGAGGAAGGCGGAGGGCACCATGTACTCAGGCACGTGCTGCTTGAGGTGAGCCTTGAGGGTGTCCGCCTCCAGGGCGTGGCCTTCGAGTGCGGTGACGTAGGCGACGAGCCGCTTGTCACCGGGCACGTCCTCGCGTGCCAGGACGACTGCTTCGCGGACTTCCGGGTGCTGGAGCAGCGTGGCCTCGATTTCGCCCAGCTCGATGCGGAAGCCGCGCACCTTCACCTGGAAGTCGGCACGACCCAGGTAGTCGAGCGTGCCGTCGGCCCGCCACCGGGCGACGTCACCCGTGCGGTACAGCCGCGCTCCTGGAGTCGCGGCGAAGGCGTCCGGGATGAAGCGGTCGGCGGTCAGCTCGGGGCGTCCGAGGTAGCCGCGCGCCACGCCTTCGCCGCCGATGAAGAGCTCCCCCGGCACACCCGTGGGCACCGGGTGGAGGTTGCGGTCGAGCACGTAGACACGGACGTTGGGCAACGGCCGGCCGATGGTGGGCGTGGGCGAGGCGTCGAATGCGCACGCCGTGGCGTCCACCGTGCACTCGGT
>NZ_RAWG01000667.1 GCF_003611735.1 Corallococcus sicarius
GGGCCACCCGGTCCGCGTTGATACGAGCCTGAACGTAGCGGGGCGACAGCCGGGTGGCGGCGGCGTAGGCGGCGCGGGCCTCCTCCAGCCGGCCGAGGCGCTCACAGGCGACGCCCAGGTTGTTCTGCACGTAGGCGACGTGGGGCAACAGGCCCGCGGCCTGGGTGAGGACCTCCACGGCGCGGGCGTTGTCGCTGGCGCGCAGGTAGGCGAAGCCCAGGTTGTTGAGCGCGTGGCCGTGCTCCGGGTCCAGGTGCACCGCCTGCTGGAAGCGCAGGATGGCGGAGGCCAGCTCATTCGCGCCCAGGTGGGCACGGCCGAGCACCTGGTACACCTCCGGGTCCTCCGGGTCGCGCAGGAGGGCCTCCTCGCCCACGGGGACCGCCTCGGCGAAGCGGCCCTGCGACACCAGCAGCCGCGCCTGCTGCACCAGCGCCCCCGCGTCGGTGGGCTCCACCTGCCCCAGCCGGGCATACGCATCCAGCGCGAGCCCCGTGTCCCCGGCCAGCCGGGCCGTGCGCGCGAGCTGCGCCAGGGTGTCGGTGTCCCCCGGCGCGTCGTGCAGCGCGCGGCGCAGCTCCGTCATGGCGCCGGACAGGTCACCCAGCTCGCGCAGGCCCTGGGCGCGGGCCAGGTGGTCCACGCGGCGGGCGTGCACGTGCGGAAGCGCGAGGCCGTTCCCCTCGGGAGGGGCCTCCACCGGCGCGGCCCCGGTGTGGGGCGCGGGGGCGAAGGGGCGCGGCGCGCTTGAAAGCTCCCCGGCGGTCGGCTCCAGCGCGAACGGAGGGACGGTGGGAGTCTGGGGCGCGCGGGCCTCCAC
>NZ_RAWG01000668.1 GCF_003611735.1 Corallococcus sicarius
GGCTCCGGGCGCGGCGGGGGTGCCCGCGTCCGGCGCGGAGGCCGTGCCGGCGGTGGCGCCGGGCGCCGGGGGCATGGGCGGCAGGCCCGCGTCCGGGGCGGCGCGGGCGGCCGTTGGGAACACGAAGAGCGCGGCGCTGGTCAGCGCGGCGACGATGAGCGGGCGGGACGTCATTCCGTGGCGCCGAAGTTGAAGGCCGTGCCCAACTGCACGGTGGGCACGTTGATGATGCGCGACGCGCCCGCGAAGACGGTGTTGTTGGTCACGTCCAGGCGGAAGGACACGTTGCGGCTGGAGAACACGCGCACGCCCATCCCCAGGTTGATGGCGGGGCGGAAGCCGTCGCTGCGCTCGACCTTCACCACCGTGCCGCCGCCCAGGAGGAAGACCTCGAAGTGGATGACGTTGGTGTTGAGGAAGGACGTCTTGCCGTACAGCGGGCTCCACACGAGGTCGGAGCCCACCATCCACTGCACCTGGTCCTCGAAGGCGGTGTTGGTGGGGGACACGTCGAAGTCACGCTCCAACTGGCGGCGCAGGCTGGTCTGCACGTTGTAGCTGTACGTGCCGCGGCCCACCTGCCACGCGAAGCTGTCGCTGAAGTGGTACGTGTAACCGACGTTCCCGATGAGCCCCTTGTAGTAGGCGTCCGCGGGCAGCACGCCCACGCCGAGCGTCAGCTCGTGGTGCATGCGGTAGAGCCGGTCCTGCACCGCGGAGACGGTGCCGGGGTTCTCGAGTTCCTCGGCCTGGGCGCGGGCGAGGCCGGGCACCAGGCACAGGAGGGTGAGCAGGATGAATCGCACGGGGGATGT
>NZ_RAWG01000669.1 GCF_003611735.1 Corallococcus sicarius
CCCGACAGGGGCCCCGCGGAGACCCCGCCGCCCGACAAGGAGCCTCCACCGCCGCCCGCGTCGGGCGCGACGCTGTGGTTGGACAAGGAGGGCGCGGCCCAGGACGACCTGGCGCTGGACCTGGCGGTGGACGCGTCCGGGGACCTCTTCAGCGTCGCGGTGCATGGCTACGACGACCTGGAGGCCCGGGCTCCCACGGACGACTCCGTGGTGCTGGTGCTCACGCGGCGGACGGGGACGGGCGAGACGCTGTGGACGCGCGCCTTCGACGTCATCACGGACTCCGCACCCGAGGAGCTGCGCGCCGAGGTCGAGGCCCGCGTCGCGGCGGATGGCGCGGGCGGCCTGCTGGTGGCCGGCAACGTCCGAGGCATCGTGGACCTGGGCACGGGCAAGCTGGGCGACGGCGGTGGCGAGAGCGTCTTCGTGGCGAGGCTGGCCGCGGACGGCACCACGCTCTGGGCGCGCACGGTGCCGGCGGCGTTGAGCGTCGCGGACGTGGCGGCGGACACGCAGGGCCGGCTGTACGTGGCCTATACGGCGCCGGGCTCGGTGGACCTGGGCGGGGGCGTGAAGGGGGCCCGCGCGGGCGTGGCGGTGTTCGGGGCGGACGGCACGTCGGAGCGGGCCATCACCGTGGGCAACGCGGAGTCCGAAGGCGCGGGCACGCAGCCGCTGGCGCTGGCGCTGGCGGAGGACGGGAGCCTGGCGGTGGCGGGGCGCTTCGTGGGCACGGTGCGCTTCGGCTCCACCAGCACGCAGGCGTCCGGGGCGGGCAGTCCGTTCGTCGCGCTCTACCGTGCGAACGGGG